>NZ_JADEVX010000077.1:0-20106 GCF_015207925.1 Microcystis sp. LEGE 00066
ACCCCACACCCTGCCCCCACCGAAAAGCTTTTTGCCGCAAACCCCAAGTATTAAGGGGTATGCTGCCGATATGTCCGATGAATGACAATTTTCTAGCGATCGAGCCTTTCCACTACGGAAATTCGAGTTTATTATAAAAAGAAATCCTCTCTCAGGTAAGAGCGGTAGTATGGCTTACTCGACACAGCAGTTAATTGAAATCCTCGAGCGAGAAATGCACGCCACTTGCAAAGGGGAACGTCTGTTACTCTCTCCGGCGGAGCGCATTGATAATCCGGTGATTGCCAAGGCGATCAATCTAGAAAAGGTGGGCAAAGTCTTCGCCTATCAGGATTTTCGCCGCCAAGTTCACGATTATCAACAAAAATATCAGGTTTCGGGCATTATCTGGCGTGTTTGTCAATGGGGCGATCGCACTCTTCGTTATCCCGAAATTCATAATCAATTAGTTCCCGTCGCGGGTGACAAGGAAATTCTCATGGCTGCCAAAGCTTCCGTTTTAGAGTTTTGGAACAGTATCACCCCTAATATGAATTTTTGGTGGGCGCTTAACTCCCGTCCTCCCATTTCTGCCGATTCTCTAGCTGAATTAGTCGCCCAGTCCGAATGGGCGGAGTTAGATGTGGCGCGTACAGAATTATATCTCGGCCTCTGTTGGGGTAATCCTTTAGAACACCAGTATCAATGGGCGCAACCCTTTTCCGGTTGTCATCGCATTATCGCAGCCGTCGATGAACCTAGTTCGATTAAGGTATAAAGGACTTCCAAAAACTAAACCATTCATTCATTCTATTGTAGCCATTGATATCAAAACAGGTGTTTTTGAATTAACAAAAGATATCCTCACAGCTTTCGATCAACTTTTAACCCGATTTTTACAAGAGTTCTTATCTAGTCTTAAATTAGCAAAAGTTGCCAAAAATTAGGGAAAAAGTTCATTGATAAACTGCGCTATCTTCTAGCTTATGTGTGTCAAGAAATCAGCTTTTTACACTAGATAGATAAAGTCATAAAATGTTAACAAATGTTGTCGAAATGGGATGTTTCTACCGCTAAATGTTAAATTTTATTACAGGATGCAACATTTGTGGTCTAGATGGATTTAGATTATCAAAATAAATGGCCAATTAAATACCCTCTTTATCTGATTTGCCCTACCATCACCTCAGTTATTAGTTATCGGTGAAGATTGTTAACTAAACGGTAATGTTTCCCCATGACGGATTTAATTCTACAAAATCGTTACAAAGTCCTGCGATTAATTGCCGATGGTGGTTTCGGAGAGACTTTTTTGGCAGAAGATAGCCAAATGCCTTCAAAACGTCTCTGTCTGATTAAACAGCTAAAACCGATTAATGACAATCCCCAGGTTCACAATCTTGTCAAAGAAAGGTTTGAGCGAGAAGCGGCTATCCTGGAAAAATTGAGCGAAAATAGTCCCCAAATTCCCAAACTATACGCTTATTTTGAGGAAAATAATCAATTTTATTTAGTCGAGGAATTTATCGAGGGAGAAACTCTCAGCCAAAGAATACAGAGTAAAGGAGTTTTTAGCGATGATCAAGTCAAAGAGATTTTAGTTAGTATTCTACAGGTTTTAATTTATGTTCACGGACAAAAAATTATCCATCGAGATATAAAACCCGATAATATCATTCTACGGATTTATGATAATTTACCGATCCTAATTGATTTCGGTGCGGTTAAAGAAACTATGGGAACGGTGGTTTCTAATTCGGGCCATTCTCTTAATTCTATTGTTATCGGTACTCCGGGTTTTATGCCATCAGAACAGGCGATCGGTCGTCCGGTTTATAGTAGTGATCTCTACGCTTTAGGATTGACGGCTATTTATCTACTAACCGGCAAAACTCCTGAAATGTTAGAGAGCGATCCGATGACAGGAAAAATTTATTGGCGGCAGTTCGCTTTAAATACTAATATCAGTTTAGCAGCTGTGTTAGATAAAACTATTTCACTGCGCTCTAACGAACGTTATTTAACCGCAAAAGAGATGTTAGAAGCGCTACAAAATACCCCATCAATTGTAGCAACAAATATCGTTATCCCCGCTGCTACTCCCGCTCCTACTCAAGTAATTTCTCCTGTAACTTCAAAACCTGTTTCTAATCCCCGCACTTTACCTGAATGGGTGAAAGCGATAATTATAGGGAGTATGATCGGTACTGGCATTTTAGGTGGTTTTGTCTTAAGTCATTATCTCTCAAATTCTTCTGGAGATAAATCAATTTCTCCGTCACCTTCCCCAGAGAATCAAGACTCAGATATTACCATTAATAATGAGTTTCCTAAACCTGTCTGTGGAGATGAGAATATCACCGATACTTACTATAAAGTTGTAGTAACTGACGAGGATAGTTTAGAGAGAGTGAAAAATAACTTTTGTCGCGATGCTGTTGTTAATGATGGTAATATTCAGGTGGCAACTTTTAGGGACTTAAATCGCGCTCAAGAGCTACAAAGGCAACTAATTAAATACTTTAATCAAGTTAAAATCACCCAAGGTGTCATCGATACCTCACCGGATCCTGAACCTGTCTATTCACCCGTTCCTCAACGGACAGTTAACTCTATTTCTCGTTCAGAAGCGGTGGATTTAATCGAGCGTTGGTTAAAGGCAAAAAGAGATATTTATGGTCCCTCCTATCAAACCTATTTAGGAGAAGAATTACTTACAGGTAAAGCTTATAATGACAAAATAAAGCGCTCTGATGGTCAAGAAAGTTCTTCCGAATGGTTAGCTAATAATGGTGCTTATTATATCTATGGAGTTCAGAGAATAGATTCAGTTAATAATTTTACATCCTCTGGCGATCAAGCTACAGTGGATGTGGTGGTTACTGAAGAAAGAACCCTCTATAACAGTCAGGGTAAAATTGATCAAAAAAATAGTGCTTTTAGCACTTCATTGGTTCGCTATAATCTTGAAAATGACGAGGGAAAATGGAAAATAGCTAACTCTAGAACTGTTAAAAATTTAGTTCGTAGATAAGTTAAATTAATTCCAAAAGGGGGAGAAGAAAAATGAAAAATAGTTCAGATAAAAACCCATATATACAATCATTGCTGTTAAATTTTCATCTTTAGACAATATTTATAAAGCAATCCTAAAGATAAAGGCAACCTAACCGATTCTATTCAGAATCGTCATTATAAATATCTTGAAGAGTTTTATTTTCGTAGCGTTCCTGATCTTGATTTTTGCCGCGACGGGAAGGACGACGATATTTTTTATTAGCTAATTTGGGTTCGTAGGTTTCTTGACCTGCTTCTTTAATTTTTAACTTTAAACTTGACTCTTTTGTGCTAGTTTTCTGTAATGACTGTTCTCGTGCGATCGCTTCTTCTAAAAACTCTAAATAATGTTGGTAACGTTCCCAATCTCCCCTAACCACACAGTTAGGTTCCCGACGGTGAGTACAATCATTAAATTGACAATTTCCCAAAGCTAAACGCTCTCTCACTTCCGGAAAATAAAAAGTTAATTGTTCCGGTGAACAGTTAATATCCGGTTGGTTAAAACCCGGACTATCGGCCAATAAACCCCGATTTGGTAAAGCAAATAACTCCACATGACGGGTAGTGTGACGACCTTTTTGCAGTTTTCCCGACACATCCCCCACCCGTTGATTAATCTCAGGAATTAGGCAATTAATTAAACTCGATTTTCCCACCCCCGATGGACCGGCCAAGAGAGTGATTTTATGGTTTAATTGTGCCAATAAAGCCTCAAATCCCCGATTTTTCTCGACACTGACAAAAAAGGGCTGGTATCCCCAACTAGCTAGGCGATCGCCCCATATCTCTATTTGTTCCGGTTCTCCCAGATCAATTTTATTGACACAGACCGCAATTTCTAAGCCTGTGGACTCGGCTTTTACCAAAAAACGACTGATCAGCCAAGGATCGAGGACAGGTTCAGCAAGGGCAAAAACTAGCAAAATCTGCTCGATATTGGCAACGGCTGGCCGATCGATCTCGGTACTGCGGGGGAGAACTTCTGCGATCGCACCCTGCCGATCATCAAAATTGGCCTCCTCCACGCGCACCCGATCACCAACCATCACCGACTGACCGATTTTTTGCAAGCGAGCGCGACGGGTACAGAGAAGATTCTCGCCCATAACGGCAGAATCCAAGCGTACCTGATAGAAATTCGCCTGTACAGCCACCACTGTGCCGTATAAATCGGTTAATTGTGCATCTACCATTTAGGAATCGGGGCGATAGACTTTGAGCACAAAAAAGCTATCTCGGTCTTCGATCGATTCTATCTGATAACCCTCCACGGTCAGGCTAGTGGGAACCTGTTCGATCGGTTCCCCGGCATCTAACCAGACTTCCAACCGTTCCCCGGCGGGCATTTTCTCTAATTGCAATTTTGTCCGGACAAAATTAATTGGGCAGGGAGTGCCGCGCAGGTCTAAAGTCATAGTTATTTATGGAAGATATTGCCTAAAAATCCCTCGATGCCGCCTTTCCCCACGGTTTCCCCGCGAACTTTTGCCAATTTTTCCAGTAAATCCCGTTCTTCTCCAGTGACACGGGTAGGAATCGAGATTTTAACGGTAATACGATGATCACCGCGACTGACGGGATTGCCTAATTTGGGAACCCCTTTACTTTCTAAAATCAGTACGGTGTTCGGTTGGGTACCGGCTGGGATAATCAGGTCTTCTTGGCCATCTACCGTATTAACTTTAATAGTACATCCTAAAATCGCTTGGATATAACTAATCGAGATATTCGATTTAATATCATTGCCTTCCCGTTGAAATTCTGCATCTGTTTCCACGGTTAGATAAACGAATAAATCCCCCGGCGGCCCGCCTTTCAGTCCTGCGTCTCCTTCCCGGGCAACGCGCAACTTCATGCCGTTGTCAACCCCTGCGGGGATGGTAATTTTCAGTTTTTTGGTTTCCTGTTTACGTCCGGAGCCGCCGCAAACATCGCATTTTTCCTCGATCACTTCTCCCGCACCGTCACAGGTGGGACAGACCGAAACCTGAGCAAAAGTACCGAAGGGAGTACGGGTGGCACGACGCACCTGACCAGTACCATTGCAAGTAGTACAAGTACGAGAACCAGTCCCCGGTCTGGCCCCACTGCCTTTACAGGTTTGACAGGTTTCCAGATGACGGATGCGGATTTCCTTTTCGCCGCCAAAGACCGCCTCGCGGAATTTTAGTTTAAAATCGAGACGTAGATCCTCGCCCCGGGTAGGGCCTGTGCGTCGGCGGGCCGTTGTTTGGCCGCCCATGCCCCCAAAACCACTAAAGATTGTCTCAAATATATCGGCGAAACCGCCCATATTGTCGGGATCAAAACCGGCAGCGCCCCCAGAAACCCCAGCCTCACCAAAGCGGTCATAACGATTGCGGGTTTCTGGTTCCGAGAGAATTTCGTAGGCGCGGTTAATTTCTTTGAAGTGTTCTTCGGCTCCCGGTTCTTTGTTAACATCGGGGTGGTATTTTCGGGCGAGACGACGATAGGCGCGTTTGATGTCTTCTTTGCCGGCATCTCGCGAGACACCTAGAATTTCGTAGTAATCAGTGGGCATAGGGGGCTATGGTTCTGCTGGCAATTTATAAATAAAGTTTAAGTCTAGTTGTTACTTTAACAAACTATACATAGTAGTTTAGTTGGGTTATCCCTACTATTTCTTTTTGCTGGGGGTTAGGGGTTGGGAAGTGGCAAGTGGGAAGTGGGAAGTGGCAAGTGGGGTGTGGGGAGAAGGGGAGAAAAAAGCTGATTACTGATTACTGATTACTGATCACTTTTTAATCTACGGCCTCATAGTCACTGGTGCTGATTTCTTCGCCATCGTAGGGATCATCATCACTGTCCAATTCGGTGGATTTAGTTTCCAGATTACTATAGGTTCTGGTTCTAGTGCGGGAGAGGGTTGGCCTATTGGTGAAGGTATTCGAGGAAGTAGCCCGGGTGCGGGTGGGTCGAGTCAGTTTTTCGGTGACATCGATCGATTCAAACCCAGCACCGTTAAGGGGTTGGTTTTGCTCTTGTCTCCCCGTGTAGATACGGGTACCGATTTCGAGGACAAGCTGACGAAATTCTGCCAAGGTGGTTTTTAGCTTTTCTGGGGATAGGGAGGGGTCGCGCAGAGCGATTTCCAACTGTTGCCGCTTCTGGTCGGCCAGTTGCCGGATATCGGGGGCGACTAACTGACTGTGTTCCCTGATGGTGACTTCGTAGCTATAGAAAAGACTATCGCACTGCTGGCGAATATCGATCATTTGCAGACGACGGCGATCGGATTCGGCGTATTTTTCGGCTTCTAGGCGCATTTTTTCAATTTCGTTCGGTTTCAGCCCTCCAGTATGGCTAATTAAAATGCTTTGTTCTTTGCCGGTGCCTTGGTCGCTGGCGGCCACTTTCAAGATGCCGTTAACATCGATCTCAAAGGCCACCTCGATTTGTGGCACCCCCCTAGGAGCGGGAGGAATTCCTGTCAGGAGAAATTTACCCAGGGTTTTATTATCCCGGGACATGGTTCTTTCCCCTTGCAGAACATGAATTTCCACGGAAGTTTGACCATCGGCAGCTGTGGAGAAAACCTGAGATTTACTGGTGGGGATAGTGGTATTGCGATCGATAATTTTGGTAAAGACTTCGCCGAGGGTTTCAATGCCGAGGGAAAGGGGGGTGACATCGAGTAGGAGGATATCTTCTACTTCTCCACCTAAAACTCCGGCTTGAATGGCTGCCCCCAAAGCAACGGCCTCATCGGGGTTAACAGAGCGATCGATCTGGCTGGTAGAAAAGAAACGGGAGATTAATTGCTGTACGGCGGGCATTCTGGTGGAACCACCAACGAGAACAACACGATCGATATCGCTAGGCTGCAGTTCGCTATCTTTGAGGGACTGTTGTACGGGTTCGAGGGTTTTTTCCACTAATTCCCTGGTTAATTCCTCGAATTTAGCGCGAGTTAGTTCCAATTCTAGGTGTTTAGGGCTAGTTTCGTCGGCGGCGATGAAGGGGAGATTGATCGAGGTGCTAATCATGCTAGAAAGCTCGATTTTGGCTTTTTCGGCGGCTTCTCGCAGTCTTTGGATCGCCATGCGATCGCTGGACAGATCGATGTTTTCTTGACTTTGAAAGTTCTCCACCAACCACCGCACTAAGAGATTATCAAAATCGTCCCCCCCAAGATGGTTATTGCCGGCCGTGGCTTTCACTTCAAAGACCCCCTTCCCCAGTCGCAGGATGGAAACGTCGAAGGTTCCTCCCCCTAGGTCAAAAACGAGGATATGTTGATCTTCGTTTTGTTTATCTAAACCGTAAGCTAGGGCAGCGGCGGTGGGTTCGTTAATAATTCTTAATACTTCTAGTCCTGCAATCATCCCCGCGTCTTTAGTGGCTTGACGTTGGGCATCGGTAAAATAGGCCGGAACTGTAATCACGGCCTCGTTAATCGCTTCTCCCATATAGGCCTCGGCATCGGCCTTTAATTTTTGCAGGATCATGGCCGAAATTTCTTGGGGGGTAAATTCCCGATCACGAATTTTGATATTGACAGTATCATCGCGACCGCGTTGGCAATGATAGGCAACTCGTCCCCTTTCGGTCTCGGTATCTTGCCAACGCCTACCGATAAAGCGTTTGATGCTATAGACGGTATTTTCGGCATTAGTGACCGCCTGACGTTTGGCCAGTTGTCCCACTAGGCGCTGGCCCTTGCCGAATCCCACGATACTAGGAGTTGTCCTTCCCCCTTCCGAGTTGGGAACTATAATCGGCTGACCTCCCTCGAGTACGGCAATGCAACTGTTGGTTGTCCCTAAGTCGATGCCGATGACTTTTCCCATGACGCTCTAATAATAATGATAGTTAATAGGATACAATCGCTGACAAAAATTATCCCCAAATTAGAAGCGGGCTTTTTACCTCGTCTAATCTTGCCCCGGTTGAAAGCTGGTAGTTTTCCTGCGAGGCTAACAAAACTTGTCGGTAAAGTCCGCAAGCCCGACCAGATCGGTGTAGTGGACTATATATCAAGAGTAACCTAAAACCAGTGATTTTGCTGATGCTTCCGCTTCCTATTCTTTGTAGTATCAAAAAATCACCCTTGGCACTATTTGGCGATCGCTGACCAGATCAAATCCGTTCCCTTCTCCCCACTTCCCACTTTTCCATACCTTGTAAACAGGATTGAGGACAAGCCATACTCAGATAAACTTAGGATAAAATAACCAATAAACTGATCCTAGAGGACTTAATCATGATTAGAGCCTATGCTGCCCAAGAAAAAGGGGGAAAACTAGAGCCTTTTGACTACGATCCGGGCATATTAGCGGATGAAGATGTAGAAATCGCGGTGGAATATTGCGGCATCTGCCACAGTGACCTAAGTATGCTCGATAACGATTGGGGACTGACCACCTATCCCTTTGTCCCTGGCCATGAAGTGGTCGGCACGATCGCCGCTCTTGGTGCTAAAGTCAAAGAGTTAAAATTAGGGCAAAGAGTCGGTCTCGGTTGGTTTTCCCGTTCCTGTTCCACCTGTGAAACCTGTATGTCAGGGGATCAAAACCTTTGTGCTACTGCCGAAGGAACTATCGTCGGTCGCCATGGCGGTTTTGCCGAAAGAGTCCGGGCCCATCATAGTTGGTTAGTTCCCTTGCCGGACCAGTTAGATGCTGCCAAAGCTGGCCCGCTTTTCTGTGGTGGCATTACCGTCTTTAATCCGATTGTCCAATTTAATATTAAACCCACGGCCCGAGTTGGTGTCATTGGTATTGGTGGATTGGGCCATATAGCCTTAAAATTCCTCAAAGCTTGGGGCTGCGAAGTAACCGCTTTTTCCAGTAGTCCCGACAAAGAAACGGAAGCAAAAGAACTAGGAGCGACTCATTTTATCAATTCCAGAGACCCCGAAGCTTTGCAATCGGTACAAAATTACTTTGATTTTATCATCTCTACCGTTAACGTTAATCTCGATTGGGGTCTTTATATCGCCTGTTTACGACCCAAAGGTCGCCTGCATATTGTTGGCGCTGTTCTTGAACCCATGGCTACCTACGCTTTTCCCTTGATTATGGGTCAAAAATCGATTTCCGGCAGTCCTTTGGGTAGTCCCAGTACCGTCAGTAAAATGATTGAATTTGCCTCTCGCCATGGCATTGAACCAGTCACAGAAACCTATCCTATCTCCCGGGTGAATGAAGCCATGGAAAAATTGCGAACCGGACAACCTAAATATCGCCTCGTCTTGCAAATAAAATAAAACCATCTCTATCCCGGACGTAACCCCGATGACTCAACCCCTCACTCCTCCAGTTATCGATTGGGAAGAACCTCCCATTCCCCCGGAAGACTTGATTTTTGATGATGGAGAACCTTTGGAAACCTACCGTCACCGCAAGGCCATGAATGTGTTAATCGATTCTATCGAACAAGCCTATCAGGATCGAGAGGACTTTTTTGTTGGCGGTAATATGTTTATTTACTTTAGCCGTGAGCGGGTTTTTAATAAAGATTTTCGCGGCCCCGATTTTTTCGTTGTCCTCGATATCGATGGTAGTTATAAACGACAAGGATGGGTGGTTTGGAACGAAAACGGACGTTATCCCGATGTGATCGTGGAATTAATGTCAGAAAGCACCGCAAAAATCGATTTAACTATCAAAAAAGACCTCTATGAGCGGACTTTTCGCTGTTCCCAATACTTTGTTTATAATCCCTTTGATGCCACTTCCCTGCAAGGTTGGGCTTTAGACCAAAATCAATGCTATCAAGAAATTATTCCCGACCATCGCGGTTGGTTATGGTGTCAACGTTTGGGATTATGGTTAGGAGTCTGGATGGGCAGCATCCAACGAGAAGAAGCTCCTTGGCTGCGTTTTTATGACCTAGATGGCAATTTAATCCTCCTACCTGCGGAATTAGCCGAAATCGAACGTCAGAATGCTGAAATCGAACGTCAACGGGCCAGGGCTGCCTCTCAACAGGCCGAAAGCGAACGTCAACGCGCGGAACGTTTAGCGGCACAATTACGGCAATTAGGCATAAATCCCGATGAAATCCCGTAATCGGCCCAAGACTGACCCCTATCTCTAAAAATCGAAAGCCCACACCTTCCGATTTCGGTTTGTGTGGGCTGATTGTTCACTTAATTCTAAGATTGAAAGCTGACACTTTGGCGAAATCTCAGAGCCTAACTCAGAGTAGCACCAGAGCGATCATAAGTTTAGGAAGAAAAGTCGGCCGAGAAGCGACGTTGAACGGTTTCCCCGTGGCCATTGTCATTGTCAATACCGATTTCAGAAGCACTTCTGCCTAACATCGATTGTTGACGATTTTTGACGGCGTGGTGGTGACGTATCATTAAGGCACGAGCTTGTTGTTCTGTGGACATAATCATTTCCTCCGATCTGCAAATAGTGTTTAGAACTTTTTTAATCACCCACTAATATATATAACATACAATTCTGTATCTATTTTTACAAAATGCCCTATTCCCAGAAAAATTCACAAAACTTTACAATAGGAGACAGGAGGACTCCAAAGAACCTAGGTGACGAATACCCATAGCTACTTGGGACTGTTGAATGATTTGATCAGATAAATCGAGGACTTCCACCAATATTATCCTAAATCCCTTGAGATCGTAGGTTGGGTTGAACGATAGTGAAACCCAACACTTTTAAATAATTGGGTTGGGTTTCGTTCCTCAACCCAACCTACGGCTCAAAAAAAAATCGATCCGCCTAGGGGCGGGAAAAAGAGAAAAATTGAAAAAAGGGTAAAAAGGGTAAAAAGAAAATAAGGGTTACAGAGTCCTCCCAGCACCGCACACCACCCGAAAACCGTTGAGGATGTTGACGAAGTCGCGGCGGTCGGTGCGGTTGCGGAAAGCGGAACGGCAGTTACCAGGATTGAAGCACCAAGAACCGCCCCGCAGTATTTGAAAATGATTATCCTTTATCAGCCAAGCACTGCCATCCTTTGGCGCTCCGATATAGTTATCGTGCCGATTGTCTTCGCACCACTCCCAAACATTGCCACTCATGTCATAGAGTCCCCAAGCATTAGGCTTTTTCTGGCCCACAGGATGAGTTTTATCCTGAGAATTTCCGTCATACCAAGCGTAATCTCCTAGCTGATTGGCATCATCACCAAAATAATAGCGAGTAGTAGTCCCCCCACGACAGGCATATTCCCATTCCGCTTCTGTGGGGAGGCGATAGGTTTTGCCAGTTATTTGACTCAATTTTTGACAAAAAGCTTGAGCCTCGTTCCAATTAACCTGTTCTACCGGATTTTGGGGATTGTTTTTAAACCAATTTTTAAAATGAGAGGGATTGGTTCCCATTACTGCTTCATATTGTGCCTGAGTCACTGGATATTTCCCAATCGCAAAACTGTTGACTTTAACTTGGTGTGGAGGTTTTTCATTACTTGCAGCATCGGGATCACTATCAGGAGAACCCATGAGAAATTGACCTGCTGGTAAGCTCACCATCTCTAGTGTGACTCGGTTGGATATTTTTTCGGTAAATGGAGTAGGTGAAACAGGCTTTTTGACTGCTGCTGGTGCTGGTGGAGGTGACGGGGGAGAATTCCATCCCACAGGTTGTAAGGCATTTAAAACCTGTTGTGCTGTCCATCTTTGTTTTCTATCTTTTTGCAAACACCCTTCAATAATCGGTTTAAACTCTTTCGGTAAACTAGGGATTTGTAGCTCACAATTCATCACCTTGGCCATTAATTGATTAATATCATTATTAAACTTATAGGGAAGTTGATTAGTGGTCATTTCGATTAACATAATACCTAATGACCACAGATCCCAAGCTGAGGAAATATCCCCCCTAAAGGCTTCGGGAGGCATATAAATAATTGTACCGCTATTGTGGACGGTTTGAGTGTGGCTTTTGTTATTTAAAGTTCTAATTAAGCCAAAATCTGCTAACTTGTATTGTTGATTAACCTTGAGGATATTACCCGGTTTTAAATCTCGATGGACTTTATTTTGTCCATGAAGATAATTTAAGCCCTGGGCGACTTGAGCAGTAATATTTTTAATCTCACTTGATGACAAACTGCCTTTGGCGATGTGATTTTCTAGGCTACCCTGTGCCAATTCCATCACTAAATAAAGCATTTCTGTATTAAGAAAAGTAAATTCCCCCACTGAATAAGCCTTAATTAAATTAGAATGTTCTAACTTTCTGGCATTTTGTAACTCATTTAATTTATCATCGCTACTTTCGGGGATAACTTTAATGGCAACTTCTTGAACCGATGTATTTCTGACCATTTCACTAGCATGAAATACACCCCCAAAACCACCCGCACCAAGAAACTTATTAAGACGATAAGAGTTTATTCGTTGCCCTTCTAACATCCTCATCATTTGGTCTAGCATAATAATAACTCCACGATTTAACATTACCTATAATCATTGCAGCAAATTCGCCCCAATCAAACCGACTCGATCAAATGCTCGATGTCCGATTCTAACGAACCAAATTTGGGCATCGGTCAATCGGGTTAAAAGTTGATTTGGAAACTGTGAGGATATCTTTGGCTAATTCAAAAGCACCTGTTTTGATATCAATAACTACAATCTTCCCATGATTGTCCTTCTCAACCTGCTGACGCAGCCGAGACTGATAGATTTCCTGTCCACGTCGGACAAATTTTTCTTTGTTATAGCAAGGGTGTTGTAATGTCATTAGTTAGACCCTGTTGCAACGTTTGTCCCTCTATTTTAATCTAGGCTTTCAGCTTTGCTGTCAGTGGGGAATAATAGTCACCCCATTTCTTGAAAAATATTAAGAGATGTAACTATTTATGCCTAAGCTAGAAAGTGATTACTCAACAGGGGTGAGATCAGGATAGTCTAGATCGAGCAGTCAGATAGATGTTTAGTTAAATTCCTACTTCAGATATGTCCGTTTCTAGTCCTCCTCGTTCCCTGCGTATCGGTTCGCGTAAAAGTCAGTTAGCCCTAGTACAAACCTATTGGGTACAGGCAGAATTGAGTAAACACCACCCCCATCGACAGTTTGAGGTGGAGACGATGAGTACCCAAGGCGATAAAATTCTCGATGTGGCCCTGGCGAAAATCGGTGATAAGGGTTTATTTACCAAAGAATTAGAAGTGGGAATGTTGGATAGATCGATCGATCTTGCCGTCCATTCTCTCAAGGATCTGCCCACTAATTTGCCCGAAGGCTTAATCTTGGGTTGCGTCACCGAAAGAGTTAATCCGGCCGATGCTTTGGTGGTAAATAGCGAAAACCAAGACTATCAATTAGACACTTTACCAGAAGGTGCAGTGGTGGGGACTTCTTCCCTGCGGCGATTGGCCCAGTTGCGTTACCATTATCCCCATTTGACTTTTAAAGATGTGCGCGGCAATGTTAACACCCGTCTGGCAAAACTGGACGCGGGAGAATACGACGCGATTATTCTGGCAGTAGCGGGATTGGAAAGGTTAGGATTAGGCGATCGAGTTCATCAGGTTATTCCGGCGGAGATTTCTCTCCATGCGGTGGGACAGGGGGCTTTAGGGATAGAATGCCGCGATGCTGATCCGGAGGTTTTGGAAGTCCTAAAAGTGTTGGAACACGCCCCTAGCCGCGATAGATGCTATGCTGAACGCGCTTTTTTACGCGAGTTGGAGGGGGGTTGTCAAGTTCCCATCGGAGTCAATACGGCGATCGAGGATGGTATCCTAACTTTAACGGGTATGGTGGCTAGTCTCGACGGTAAGCGCCTGATTAAGGACTCGGTTAGCGGTGATCCTAGCCATGGGGAAGTCTTAGGACGAGATTTAGCCCATAAAGTGCGCGAGGCTGGTGCTGGGGAGATTTTAGCCGAGATTTTCGCTGAAGTGGGCCGATAATCAGTTATCAGTGATCAGTTATCAGTGGGTAAGTTATCAGTTATCAGTCTTAAACAGCAAAAAGCTCCAGTGCCTCTCCCATGCAGTTTTAACAAGTGATGTGGATAGGCAAGCAGCTGATCAGTATTGCAGCAATTCTCCCAGTATCGAGATTTAATTGACTTCAGTTCGATTGATAGTCTTCTCCGCCGGGATGAGAGAATCGCCTTTCGGAGTCAGGAAATTGTGCAGGATGTGACGATTTTGAATTAAAACTAAAACTGCGATCGCTAAGAGAAAATAACCAAAACCTTTTTGTAACTGTTTTGCGGACACAAACTGTCCCAGATAGGAACCGATAAGAGTACCGAGAGCAGCCGCAAAAGCAAAGGATAGGGTTAACTGCCAATCGACGCTAATATGACCTAAATAACCCAGTAATCCAGCTACAGAATTGAGGAAAATAATCAGCAGGGAAGTGGCGATCGCTTGAACCATGGGGATTTTACCCAATAATACCAGCGCGGGAACGATAGCGAAGCCTCCCCCAACCCCAACTAATCCCGTCAGGACACCCACAGCAATTCCTTCGCTCATTAACCAGAGCCAGCAATATCGGCACACTGGTTGGGGGTAGAGAGTCAGATTTTTTTGGCGATCGCGGGCTTTATAATCAGGATTATCTATCTGTGTTGATCTACTAATCATAAAGGCTGCTGCTACTACCATTAGTGTTGCAAACAGGAGCATCTGGAAGGTGGCAGTGACAAAGGGTAATGTGGCTAATCTTGCTCCCAAAAAAGCCCCTACCATCGTCGCAGAACCGAAGATAAAAGCGGTTTTTAAGTTAATGTTGCCTTTTTTCCAGTGGGGAATCGTGCCGAGTAAACTGACACTACCGATGACTAGAAGCGTCATAGCGATCGCCGATTTGGTCGGTACCCCCATCACATAGACTAGAATCGGTAATGCTAGTACAGAACCTCCTCCTCCCAGCAATCCCAGACTAATCCCCGTACAAACGGCTAATAAATGTCCAATTAACCAAGTCATTTCAGTTATCAGTGATCAGTGATCAGTTATCAGTTTCTGAAGGCAACAGGCCCCAAGTAAAGAATCTGACAATTCTCCTACCTAAAAAGAAGGCTAGAAACTAAGTACATCTTAGGTTTTAGATTCTTCTCTTGTTATCAGTTATCAGCAAATCATATTTCATTATTTACTGGTTACTGATTACTGATGACTGATTACTGCTTACTGATGGGGTTGATTATAGGGAAGTTTAGCCAGAAGCATAGCTAAAGCACAGGTATTACTAATCCCTGCAAAAACTAGACCAGAACCGACAAAACCGCTTAAAATCAGGAACCAAGGCGAGAGAAAGGCTCCTAATACTGTTCCGAGGACTACTAAGGAACCAGCGACGATCTGCACCTGACGGAATAGGCTAATTGGGGCATTTTGGTCTTTTTCGGTGGCATAACCCGCACTTTTCCAAGTATTTAAGCCGTTTTTTAGCTGGGCAACTTGGCTAAATCCTGCCGCAATCAGTTTTTGTGCCGCTACAGTGGATCTGCTGCCGGAATTACAATAGAGAACTAGGGTTTGATTGGGGTCAAAAGCGATCGAATTAGGGTTAAAACTGGAAAGTGGTACTAATTTCGCCCCTGGAATGCGATCGCTGGCGTACTCCCCCGGTTCTCGCACGTCAATTAAGCAAACTTCTCCGCGCTCAATTAAGTTTTTTAAAGTATGGGCATCAAATTCTAGTAATTTTGCTTGATTTGTGGTATTGGTCATCGTTAATCTCCTGAATAGATCTTTAAGCTAAAACAACTCCTAAATTACCGCATCCTTGGTTAGCGGGAACTGCCTCCATGATCTTTTTGGGATCTGGTAAATTAAGACTGTTCATAAACTCGATAAATTGTCTGCGGTTACGTCCGACAAAACGGGGATTGTATTGTTTTTCTTCGGCAATGGTGGAGACAGTTAAACCGCGATAGTCGTGGCCAGGATAAACTAGGGTACTATCGGGGAGAGTGAAAAGTTTTTGCGTGACCGAATCAAAGAGAGTACCAGCATCGCCGCTTTGGAAGTCGGTACGACCACAACCCCGGATAAATAGGGCATCTCCTGTCAAAATATGACTGTTATTGACTAAATAGGCTAGATGACTATCGGTGTGGCCAGGAGTAGTGATCGCTTTGATGGTGATATTTCCTAGTAACAATTCCTCTCCATCTGCTAGATGGCGATCGGCACAGGCTACTTGGGCATTTTCGGGAACTATACCCAGACAGCCTGTGATTTGCCTTAATTTTCCAGTTCCTGTGACGTGATCGGCGTGAATATGGGTTTCTAAACAGTATTTTAGCGTTAATCCTAGCTCCCGTAATTGCCGATCATCCCTTTCCACCTGTTCCCGCACTGGATCCACCAATACCGCTTCCTTGCTGACGGGATCGGCAATCAAATAAGTATAAGTGCTGGTTTCGGGATCGAACATCTGACGGAATAGCATGATCTCTGACTCCCTTTGTATAACTTTATAACTATACTACCATATACTTATAAATTTGTAGGAACCCTCTAGCAGGATTAATTTTTGGGCTTTATCTCACTGTCGAGTCAAGAGGCAAAAATACAAATAAAGCGAGAACTGTCGCTCTTACAGTTCCCGCTCTATTATTGTTGTATTGTTGGAGTATCTAACCCCCAAATATTGAGTTAAATTAGTACAAATCTTCTTCTTTGTGGGTGACGATCACACAGTCAGAAGTAGGATAGGCGACACAGGTGAGGACATAACCCGCTTTAATTTGATCGTCATCTAAGAAGGATTGATCGGATTGATCAACGCTACCAGATGCGATTTGACCAGCACAAGCAGAACAAGCACCAGCACGGCAAGAAAAGGGTAAATCTAATCCTTGTTCTTCTGCTGCCTCGAGAATATATTCATTATCGGGAACATCAATTTTATGGTCGCCATCGGGTGTTTTCAGGGTGACTTTATAAGTGGTTGTCTTTGTTTTCTTTGCCATAGGTTGTTCCTCAGCCTCAAAATGCCTTTTCTCGCCGTTTAAACTGAACGGGTCGAATGAGTTTCCTTTCTGATACTACGCGAAAATTTACCCAGCTTAACTTAGCATTAGTAATGACAGTCTTAAATAAACTTAAAATAATATTTACTTATCACTTTAGCAGATTAGCTGTTTAATTAAAAGTTGATACAATAGCCTAGTCTCATAAAATAAAAGTCTGCATAGCCTATCCTTTCCTAATGCCTTAAAAAGGGTTGATTCGGAGAAATAGCGCCAAGAGCGTCAGCAGACAACTGAGAACGCACCAAACCGAAGAAAATCTAGTAGAAATGATTTGGCTACAGTTAACAAGTCTTTTGAGCAGATTTTAGGGGATGGCGAAAAGTTTTCTTGTGGTTAAACGACTGTTCGAGTTTTTTGTAAATTTCAATTATTGAATTTTCCTAACCTTAAAAAATACGATACCTTTTCACATTTTATTTAAGGATGCTATAGCTAACAAAGTTAATCCGACTGGGGATTGGAAATTGTACTCGTCACTATTTAAATTGTCATCGTCATGATCTAATCAGTTAAGAGATTTAGCAAAATTTCCGGGGGTCAGTTTTAGTAACTGCATAATGATATATTGTCTTAAGCGATCGCGGCTTTGAGCCAGTGCATTAACAAACAAACTATAATCCGCTGGACAGCATTTCTGATAATTTGAACTGCCTAGGAGAAATTTTAGTACAAATGCTCGGACTTACCACTCCGGTACTCATTGAGATAGTCAACAGCTGATCGCAGCCACTTCTTTTTTACCATATTTAGCTACACTTTGCTTCTCATGGGGATTTTAGGCTTTTTCGTCACCCCGTCAGAGTTAAGAGCAAAACAGAGACAGTAGCGAAGCTCAACCCGATGATTAGCTAATGGTATCCATAAACATCTTCAATGCTGCTTTTGAGAAGGAGAGGGGTTGCTAAAGCCTCTATAATAAGTAGCCATAGAGATGCCGACAACTTCCCCTGTCGATAGCGAATACGAATAAGGAGAAAAAAAACCCAGTGTTTGTCCTCAAAGGTTACGAGTATTTTCTAGGATTTCTGCTCGCTTGCAGTTTAGTACCAATCCTATCCCTAACGGCCTCCAAAGTCCTGCGGCCTAGTGGTGGCGGTCCGGAAAGACGCACCACCTATGAATCGGGGATGGAACCGATCGGCGGTGCTTGGATTCAGTTTAACATTCGTTATTATATGTTTGCCCTCGTTTTCGTGGTTTTTGACGTAGAAACCGTCTTTCTCTACCCTTGGGCAGTAGCTTTCAATCAATTGGGCCTATTAGCTTTTGTAGAAGCATTGATCTTTATTGCTATCCTTGTGGTTGCTCTCGTCTATGCTTGGCGGAAAGGAGCCTTAGAATGGTCATAACCGCCATAATTTTCCTGATTTTTGACTTTTCATGAGAGGATAACCCGATGAGTCCCAACCCTACCAGCGAATTTAAGCAAATTATCGAACAACAAAGCGAAAAAATCCTCAATCCCATCGAACGCACCAAAGTTACCCAGGATTTATCGGAAAATGTCATCCTTACCACCGTTGATGACCTGTATAACTGGGCGCGTTTGTCAAGTCTTTGGCCGATGCTATACGGTACAGCTTGCTGTTTTATCGAGTTCGCGGCCTTGATTGGTTCCCGTTTTGATTTCGATCGCTTTGGTTTAGTTCCCCGTTCTAGTCCCCGGCAAGCCGATTTAATCATCACTGCCGGTACAGTTACCATGAAAATGGCCCCCGCTTTGGTGCGTCTGTACGAAGAAATGCCAGAACCTAAATACGTTATCGCCATGGGTGCCTGTACGATTACGGGAGGAATGTTCAGCAGTGACTCCACTACCGCAGTCAGAGGGGTAGATAAACTTATCCCCGTGGATGTCTATATACCCGGTTGTCCCCCCCGTCCGGAAGCGATTATCGACGCGATTATTAAACTGCGGAAAAAAGTCGCTAACGAATCTATTCAAGAACGCGGGACTGTTCTCCAGCAAACCAATCGTTATTACAGCACCACCCACAAAATGCAGGCCACGGAACCGATTCTTACGGGTAAATATCTACAATCGGCTACCCGTCAAACACCTCCGAAAGAGTTACTAGAAGCCACTGGTATGCCTGTTCCTCCCGCTCTTTTGACCACGAAACAAAAGGAAGAAATCTAAATGACTGAAGAAACCACAGCTATTGTGCAAGCTGGCCCCACTTCGATTTGGTTAAGCGAAAATGGTTTTGATCATCAAGCTTTAGAAGCTGACCATAGTGGTGTGGAATTGATTAAAGTAGAACCAGAATTTTTAATTCCTCTGGCCACTGCTTTATTCGCTTATGGCTTTAATTATCTCCAATGTCAGGGCGCTTACGATTTGGGACCGGGTAAGGAATTAGTTAGTTTCTATCATCTGGTCAAAGTAACCGATAATGTCGATAGTCCCGTGGAAGTGCGATTAAAAGTCTTTCTTCCTAGAGATAATCCCCGGGTTGCTTCGGTTTACTGGATTTGGAAAGCTGCTGACTGGCAAGAACGAGAAAGTTATGATATGTTCGGTATTATTTATGAAGGACATCCCCACCTGAAACGGATTTTAATGCCAGAAGATTGGGTCGGTTGGCCTCTACGCAAAGATTACGTTTCTCCCGAATTCTACGAACTACAGGACGCTTACTAAGTCGAGAATTTAATCACTAATTAGGTTATTCATCCTATGGGGTTGGAAGATATTTCTAGCCCGATTTTTTTTTGATACTAAATCCGTTGAGTATAAGTAGGTAGATATTAAAAACGATCAGTTCCCCCCTTATCAAGGGGGCTATCCATTAGTCAGATCTTTCTTAACAAAAAGAGAAGAAACTTAAAAAAAGGGGAAACGATTGATAGGTATAGTTTTGAAAGAAGGAATTAAGGTGGAGGTAAGCAAAAAAATGGAGAAATGGGCAGCCCAAGAATTACAATATGCAGACCTAGGGGACACCAGAAGAAAGAAAAGGTTAATCAGTATCGTAGAAAACTTGGCCAGTCAACCTAGTACAAGTGTGCCACAAGCTTCGGGAAATCTAGCCGCAGCGAGTGCCACCTACGACTTTTGGAATTCCCCCTATTTTCACCCCTCAGATATAATTGCCGCCCAAGCTAAAAGTACAGTAG
>NZ_JADEVX010000078.1:0-19627 GCF_015207925.1 Microcystis sp. LEGE 00066
GGGTAGTGGGGTATGGAGTGTGGGGAGAATAAATAAAAATAATCTCCTGACTCCTGACTCCTGACTCCTATCTCCCGAATCCTGACTCCTATCTCCCGAATCCTGACGACCGAATAAAAAGCAAAAATATAACGGATAACTCCGAAATTAAGATAATAATCATGGCTGACCATCACCCAAATTTTAGAATTTCCGTTTTTTTGGTTTTCTTGACTACTATTCGGCGGTGGCCAATCCAGTTTCGGTGCTGCCGGTGCTGCGACGACGGGTGAGAGTATTAAAGAGCATAATTCCGATCGCTTTGATTAGATTACCTTCCAACTCTTGGAACATTTTCATGTTCATGCCAAAAGCGGCGTTAGCTTCGGTGACAATGCGATCGGCCATGGCTTGATCCACCGGTAACTCGTCGAGGGTTTGACGATAGTGGTTTTTATAGGCTTTTTCGTCGGTAATATCTTTGAAATCATAGAAAGCTGTGCCACCAGTTTCCAGATTCATCGCTTTTTCGGCGATTTTTTTCAAGATTTGCCCCCCGGACAGATCGCCGAGATAACGGGTATAGGAATGAGCGACTAATAATTCGGGTTCTGTTGTGGCGATTTCCCGAATCCGGTCAACGTAGGCCTGACCTGCGGGAGATAAAGCGATCTCGTTGCGCCAATTTGGACCATAATAAAAATATAAGTCCTGTTCTAGCGCATTTTTGCGATTGAGTTCAGGAAAACAGATTTTAGAAACGACGGGATGACTACGAAGTTTTTCCATCTCCTCTTCCATGGCCGAATAGACGAAGTAGAGGTTAGCCACCAGTTTGCGATAGGAAGTTTTTTCCACCACACCTTTGAGAAAACACTTGACAAAACCGACGTTTTCTGCCATGGTGTGAGATTTTTTCGTGCCTTCTCGCAGTTGAGTTGATAAATTAACGCTCATATTATGATCACCTGTTGGGATGAGTAGAATGGATCGGGTTCGTTACAGATGCTTACTAAAACCGCCTATTTTGGTAGATTAAACTGAATTGATCGCTAATTTTATTAAGAATTTTTACAGTGCCGCCGGGGGAGCTTAGGGAGAAAAGTTAGCTCTAGCAGGACTTAACCGTCGGTTGAAACTGGTATTGAGCCAGATGGCGAAATTGTAAAGATTAGTGAAAAACTGCTGCCTAGGTCATCTTGGGGAGAGAGAGGCTAGGACATAGCACTAATATCGATTATCGAGCAACATTCTTCACGCTTCTTATTAATTCTTAACATTCAGGAGACTTAGATCAGCAAAATTTCACAAATTAAAACCGAATTTAGCAATCATGCTTATAATCAGTACAGGATTCTTTATGTTGTGCTAAACTCAAGCCCTTGAGAGACAAAGCCCTAGTTGCGATGTCAGTGAGAACACATTTAGCAACCCCCTACCCAAACCCTTAGTCATAACACTCTG
This sequence comes from Microcystis sp. LEGE 00066, assembly GCF_015207925.1. Classification (NCBI taxonomy): domain Bacteria; kingdom Bacillati; phylum Cyanobacteriota; class Cyanophyceae; order Chroococcales; family Microcystaceae; genus Microcystis; species Microcystis sp. LEGE 00066. Next base: position 1,444 of record NZ_JADEVX010000078.1, read on the forward strand.
GTAATGCCCCGAATACTTGTAATCGATGATGATCCTGCGATCGCGGAATTAGTCTCCATCAACTTGGAGATGGCGGGTTATGACGTTAACCCCGCAGAGGACGGGATTAAAGGCCAGGCCTTGGCCGTCCAGTTACAACCCGATTTAATCATGCTGGATTTAATGTTGCCCAAAGTCGATGGTTTTACTGTCTGTCAGCGTTTGCGACGAGATGAACGCACGTCAGACATCCCGATTTTGATGCTGACAGCCTTAGGACAAACCCAAGATAAAGTGGAAGGTTTTAACGCGGGTGCCGATGATTACCTGACCAAACCTTTCGAGGTGGAGGAAATGTTAGCTAGGGTACGCGCTCTCCTGAGACGCACCGATCGCATTCCCCAAGCCGCTAAACACTCAGAAATACTCAGTTTTGGGCCTTTAACCCTGGTTCCCGAACGTTTTGAGGCGGTCTGGTTTGAAGGTGTGGTCAAGTTAACCCATCTAGAATTCGAGTTACTCCACTGTCTTCTCCAGCGTCACGGTCAGACCGTTTCCCCCAGTGATATTCTCAAGGAAGTCTGGGGATACGATCCCGATGATGATATCGAGACTATTCGCGTTCACATTCGCCATCTGAGAACGAAACTAGAACCCGATCCCCGCCACCCTCGCTATATTAAAACCGTTTACGGTGCGGGTTATTGTCTGGAGTTACCCACCAATGAACAGGTGGTGCTTGATTCATCGGCGGCAACAGTTTAAACGGGGAGCGATTGTCTAAATAGGCAATAGGGACTATTGTTTCCTCGCTCCTCCTCCTCTTCAGATTGAGAAGGTTGACCGGCGGTTAGGTTTTGATGGCTATGGCTGCGGCCTCTTTGTGACCCTGACGATAACAAGGGGAAAACACCCCTAGCAAGTCAGGACAATGGCGGGAGTAATTACTGGTTGAATTTAGTATCAGCAGAAGTCTCTCGCTTTTAGCCATGGGACGGCGCTTTTAAACGGGAGAATTACTTCGCCTTAGGGTTCCCCTCATGAATGCTGACTTTGTATATGGAGTTTGCTGAAAAAGTCGCCCAAAGAATTATGCTATTGAGTGCCAATAAGTAGGGAGACGCAATTATTTGTAGGATAGGTTAGCGGTAGCGTAACCCATGCAGGCCGAGTGCCGATTACAATAACGATAGACTCCTATTATCTCTCTTAGCCAATTGTGGGGAGAAGGCGAGGGGAAAACTCGCCTATTTTCAGGGTTTATTGACCTTCCCGACCGATTTGACGCTCGATAGTTTCGATAGCGGCATTTAATCCCGCTAGACGGGTTTCGAGGTCGTCGCGCATCCATTTGAGGAATGTTAACTTACGCTCTTGGTATTCTTGGCGGGAAGTGCTGCCACAGGAATTACTGCCACAAGTGTTAAAGAAAAAGGGAAACATAGACTAAGAGGCCTGCTATAACTCTACGTCTCCTATCTTGACGAAAATTTTCAAAAAAGTCTAACCGTTAAGTCGCCATAATAACCAGAGACCTAAACCAAAACCGAAAAAGTTAGGCAGCCAGGCAGCTAGGAAGGGGGAGAGGGTGGCGGTTAGTCCCAAGCTGCCGACAAGGAAGTTTAAAAGATAATAGAGGAAAACAATGGCGACACTGAGACCGAAACTGGTTCCCCGACTGATTCTTTGTGGTAGAGAACCCAAGGCACAGCCGATGGTAGCAAAGACGATACAGACAAAGGGAAAGGCGATTTTTTGCTGGATTCGCACCTGAAAAAACCTGACTCTCTTATCATCGCCACTGAGTTTGAGCAGTTGCACATATTCGATCGCCTGTGGTATGTTCATCTCGTAGGGATCCCGGCTTTGACGAGCAAAATCGAAAGCAGAGCGAGATAAAGCGATTTTTTCGGCTTTAAAGGGGATAACTTGGCTATAGGAGGCATTAGGGGGGGTTAATTCATAGATAATGCCGTTAAAAAAGTCCCAGACGTTATCGACGGCATTCCAACGGGCCGAATCGGCGATAATAATTTGATTTAATTCTTCTTTTAGCCAACGGATAACGGTGACGGTTTTCATTTTTTCCCCGTCAAATTGTTCGGCATAAAATAAACTTCTTAAATTGCGATTAATCGTACCATTTTCTAGGGTTTTTATTTCATAATCGGGATAATAAAAGTCTTTGTTTTTCCAAAAATTTGCTTCTTTATTAATTTTCTGCACTAAAATTTCCGTGGCTCGATAATTAGCATTGGGAACCACATATTCATTTAATAAAAATGTTACCACTGTAACTATTAAACTCAAGCAAAAAGTCGGTATAAAAAGACGGTAAAGAGTGACTCCACAGCTTTGCAGGGCAACGGTTTCGCTATCACTACTTAAACGTCCGTAGGTGATTAAAGTGGCCAGTAAAAGAGAAACTGGCAGGGAATAAGTGACAAATTCTGGCACTTTTAACAGGAGAATTTCTAGGGCCGAGGCAAGGGGTAGATTAGCATCAACTACCTGATTAGCCAAATCGGAAAGATTGCTGATCGCTACTCCCAAAGAGGCAAATAAACCAACACTAAATAAAAATGGTGGTAGTAGTTGGCTGATCAGATAGCGATCAATGAGGGCAATACCTCCATTTACCCAGTAAGAAATCTTTTTCTTAATCATTGATTTTGGTTAACTCACTCCTCTTTCATCCCATTTCCTAACCCGCAGCCCTCTTGCCTACACCTTCGGTTAGCCTATCATATTTTGTCTTTGACGAAAAACACCGCCAGAAGTTGTATGATTGCGGGGAGAGTGGACAGAAGTAAGGATTTGGGTAAGTGTGGATAATTTTTCTGTTCCTATTCCCCGATCATCCCCAGGTGAATTATGCTGCTAAACTGGCAAACTTTTACTATTCATAAACGAGTACCTTTAACGATTAGTCGCGGCACTACCAGCGAAAATACTAATATCTGGCTGCAAATTAGCGAGGAAAATATCGAAGGGTGGGGAGAGGCATCCCCTTTTAATATTACCAGCGAGGAGAAAAAACCCGATAAAATCCTGCAAGAATTAAACTCGATCGCTCCTATTTTACAATCTTTTCACCCCTGTCAACGCCAAGAAATTGAGAAAATTTTATGGCAAAATCAGATATCTTCGGCTACTCGTGCCGCTATTGACACGGCACTGCACGACTGGTTAGGCAAAAAAGCTAATTTACCTCTCTGGCAAATTTTTGGACTCGATCGCTCTTTAATTCCGCCGATTTCTGTTACTATCGGTTTAAATTCTCCAGAAAATGTGGGGAAGAGGGTGTTAGATTGGCTAGAAATCGGCGATTTTAGCTTATTAAAGGTCAAATTAGGCTCACCGGACGGTATAGAAGCCGATCGAGCTATAATTCTGGCTATTAAAGAAATTGTCCCCCATTTGCCCCTAACTGTCGATGCTAATGGTGGTTGGCAATTGAGCGATGCGGTGAAAATGTGCCAATGGTTAGAGGAAAAAGGCGTTATTTATGTGGAACAACCCCTATCCGCGGGACAAGAACGAGATTTAATCGATTTATACCAAAAATCGCCCCTACCTATCTTCGTCGATGAAAGCTGTTTTTCTAGTCAAGATATCCCGAAACTGGCCGATCGAGTCCACGGCATTAATATTAAACTAATGAAAGCCGGTGGATTAGCGGAAGTGCAGAGAATGATTCATATTGCCCAAGCCTGCCAACTGCAAATTATGTTCGGATGTTACTCTGATAGCAGTTTAGCCAATACTGCCTTAGCACATCTTGGCCCGCTTGTCAACTATCTTGACCTAGATAGTCATTTAAATTTACGCGATGATCCCTTTACGGGTTTAAGCTTGGAAAGGGGACGTTTACAACCAAATAATTTGCCCGGTTTGGGTGTTAGTTTACGGATAAAAGATGACTAATTATTTGACTCCTGACAAGAAAGTAGCGATTCTTCTCCACGAAGGAATCAAAGGAACTCGCGGCAAAACTGGGTTAAGTTATCTGCGTTACGGAAAAGCGCAGGTAGTGGCGATTATTGACGCAGAAAGCGCCGGCAGTACCTTAAAAGAAGTGGCCGGAATCGATCGCCCCTTGCCGATTGTTGCTAATGTTAGGGAAGCTCTAACCTATCATCCCGATACCCTGTTAATTGGCATCGCACCCTCAGGAGGCATTTTACCACCCCATTGGCTAGAAGAAATCAAAGAGGCGGTAAATACAGGGTTATCCCTAGTTAATGGACTCCATACACCCCTAAAACCCCTTTTTTCTCAGCTTAAACCAGATCAATGGATTTGGGATATCCGTCTGGAACCCCAAGGCTTAAAAATTGGGCAAGCGCGGGCGAAAAATTTAACCTGTCAGCGTATTCTAACGGTAGGGACGGATATGAGTGTGGGCAAAATGTCCACTAGCATCGAATTACATCGGGTTGCCCAAGAAAAAGGGCTAAAATCGCTATTTTTAGCCACTGGACAGGGGGGAATTATGATCGCGGGGAAGGGTGTACCCTTGGATGCGGTGCGCGTCGATTATGCTGCTGGTGCGATCGAGGCTTTGGTGTTAGAATCAGCAGAAAATAACGATATTCTGTTTATTGAGGGTCAAGGTTCCCTTTTACACCCTGGATCCACTGCTACCTTGCCCTTAATGCGTGGCAGTCAACCAACGGGGTTAATTCTCGTCCATCGCGCTGGACAAATTCATATCAAAGATCTACCCGATATTCCCATCCCTCCCCTAACGGAAGTGATTAAACTCTGCGAAATGACTGCCAGCGCTGGGGGAAGTTTCGGGGAGGTGAAGGTAAAGGGGATTAGTTTAAATACTTTTCATCTTAGTCCGCAGGCGGCAGTTAAAGCTATAGAAACTGTGCAGGAGGAAACGGGGTTATTTTGTACCGATGTTGTCCGTTTTGGCGCTCAAGGGTTATTATCAGTGATCAGTGAGCAGTGAGCAGTGATTAATTCAATCATAGTCAATGATAGGTGATGCGTTACGACTAAATCTGGATGTTGTTAAATTTTCTCTTGACAAAGGCGACTTGACATGATATTATATTTATAATGGAAAATCCGTGCGCCTACGAACCCTCTTTTCCAAAGCATTCAAACTCTATCTTGATTCTACTTGCCAGAGTTGGAACAACATAGTTTTATATTCTCCATAATCGTTTGAGTATGGGGATGATTTTCCCCTAATCCTTCTCTGAAAATATTAATCGCTTCTAGATGGAGAGGTTCCGCTTCTGTGTACCTGACTTGGAAATAGTACAATAGTCCTAAATTGTTGAGAGATACCAATTTTCATAACTAAGATTGGGAATATTTTGAAAATGCTTAATGTTAGCTGTAATCAGAGTATAATCGCAATAAATAGCAGTCGCAGCAATAAACAAATCAATCGGGGTAATGAGTTGTCCTTTTATTCTAAGATTAACGTATATTTGAGTAGCTATATCACTAATTTCACGATCATAAGCAATTACTTCACTGACTTCTGCAAGACGTTCAAATTGTTGTTGTTGATTTCGTGCATCTTTATACAATAAACCACTTTTAATCTCGTAATAGGTAAAGATTGAAAACGATATATAAGTATATTGTTGTCGATAGATGCGGAATTGTTCAATTACTGCGGGATTGCCTCGTAAAAATTAAGAGAGGATATTGGTATCAAGTAATGCTTGTTTCATAAGTCATTTATCTGTTTTAAATCGAGTTGACGATTAGCTTCTGCTTCTTCGACAATCTCTTGCATAGTATTTTCTATATCTGCTGCCATACCAGCAAATTCCATAAAGTCAACGTCTGGATGTTTTGTTTTTATAGATTGGACAAAATGCAGGATTTCTGGCAGCAGGGAAATGGGAGTTGTTTCAATTTCTTTAATAAGTTGTTCTTTGAGTGTCATAGCTTTATCAGTTATCAGTTATCAGTTATCAGTTATCAGTGATTAATTCAATCATAGTCAATGATTGGTGGTGGGTTACTGTCTCTCTTGGATTTGGTGGGTAAAATGTATTCTAAGATACAGTCCTACTGGCGAGGGAATGGAAGGAACCACAAAGGCACAAAGGACACAAAGATCGATTATGTTGTAGGTTAAGCTTATCGCACAGAGTCTGGAAGATTCCTATAATAAGTCTAAGTTGTGATTTGAATGATTGAGTGAATACTATGATTGTGTTGTATTTGGCAAGTCTTTATCAATGATCAATTATAGTCTATCCCATAATTCCATAAATCACAGTTAAGGCGCTATCTCCCACGACGAAGGCAGATAGCATAATTTCCTCGAACCGTCATTGTTGTTGGATGCGCTATTCCTAATGATTGTTCACAAATTTGTAATGCTTCAGAATAAAGAGGTTCCGCTTCTGTGTACCTGCCTTGGGAATCGTACAATCCTGCTAAATTGTTGAGGGAAGTTGCCACATCGGGATGATTGTCTCCTAAGTGGGTTCGAGTTGCGGTTAAACAAGCTTGACAGTAAGGTTCAGCGATAGCATACAATCCTTGTCCTTTATAATAACTAGCTAAACCCGTATAGGACCATAATAAATCCTCATCAGCGATATATTGGGGATATTCCTTGACAGATGCTTGCAGATGGGGAAGGAAAGGTGTAAATTCTTCAACGATTTCTACAGTGGGATTTTGGGGCATTTCCGCCGATTTTTTGGCCATAATCTCACAATAACGGCGTTTTGCGGGTTCTGCGTGGGGTGATGCTTCTAACTTATCCCGAAAGTAGCGACGCAACAGGGGATGAATTTCGTGCCAACCATCACCTTTATCCTGAACTAAGCTCAGGTGAACTAAGCTATCGGTTAACCATTCCTCCACTGTATCCCCATCTTCATCGGGAAATAAATCCAGAATCATTCCTTTGGGAAAGGGCGCAAGAGCGAATAAACTGAGGTAAAGTGCCAAAATTTGGGCTTCTGGTGCGCTGTTCAATTCGTCCCAACTGAGATTAAAGGCAGCTTTTAACCCTCTTTCCGCAGTCATTTCCCCATGAAACTTGGGATTTTTGTCTAAGATTGGCTCATCTAAGCCGTTTTCGGCTAATTTATCCCGTATTTTGCTAATTTTCCAATCCTGTCGCCGTTTTAGCAATCTTGCCACCAATTCTAACGCCAAGGGTAAATAACCTAAGTCTTGGCATAATAATTTAGCTGCTTCGATTTGTGTGTCAATTCTGTTATCTGCAAGGTAGGAACGCAATAAATCAAGTGCATCTTTTTCTTTTAATACTTCTACCCGAAAAGTCGCAATTGTCGCTGATAAATATTCCTTGCGAGTGGTAATTAAGACCTGAAAGCGTTTCTCCTCTTGCGGTGGTAAATAATCCCTAATTTGCTGATAATCCCGCACATCATCAAAGATAATTAGGACATTTCCCGCTAACCAATTTTGCCAACAATAACGAATTTTTACGTCTAATTCTCCCTCATCCGGTAAAGTTAATTTGAGATGTAATTAGTCTCAGATATAGGAGGCTTTTTTTACATTATGACTAAAACTAATGTGCTTAACTAAAGTCTCCCATCAGTTAGTTTGACGAAAACTCTAACCTGACCATTTCCACAATCTAGTTCTATAAAGGGGTTTGGTTCATATTTATCCTTGTCAATTTTCACGACTTGTCCTTTCAAAAAAACAGTCTCTTTATTATTTTCTGAGTTCATCCATTTCTCAAAATCATTACAGTTATCAATATTCTTTGAAGTTTCATCTATTTTCAAAGAACGCCCATAAATCATTGTATCAGTCATAAAATATTCATCTTTTTTATATAAATCAGAAGGCTTTTTTACACCGATTAAATATTTATTTCGATTTTTCCACAATTTGTCCTCCCCGTCCATCCATTTTTCTTGATTTTTATCATATAAACCAATAGATACCCACCCAGTATAAGCGGTCTTGTATAGCTTCTGACGATTAGCTAAATCCTTTGTTTCTTGCCATTGTATACAAAATTGAGTCAATGCTGCAGCAAGAGCGAAAATTACTAAAACATACCCTTTGAGTGTCAACTTTCCATTTTCCCATGTATCATTACCTATTGCTGCAAAAAATGCTGAAAAAAATGCTAGTAGAATAGCTATAAATTTTATTAAAAAAGTAAGTTCAAACATAATTCACCATCACCATCAATTTAAGTTAAAGTTATAGCGTTTCTCCGAATAGATAAGGTACGTTCTTGCGGATGAAATCACTTAATGGCAACGTTTGGTATATACTTCAACCTTCGCGAGAAACTCTGTATGAGAATTTTGTTTAACCTGTTCTCGAACATACAACTCTAGTTGGATCGTAACAGTTTGCTTGTCAATACTAACATCTCATTAATAAAAATTAACAATTTTATCAACGGTTTGATAGAGTTTCTCATAAGAATGAAGTACAACCAAATTCGATATCGTTTCCTGAATACTGGCTCAGTGACTACCCAAAATGAAAACTTCGTGCCTTACTATGAGGGTTAACTTTATTATCGGGTTTTTGGGGGTATAAGTTGCCAACAATTAAACAACTCTTACCCCCATCATAGAACTTGTAATTTCATTTAGGTGGGTACTTCAATTTTACCCTGTCCGGCCAATCCAAAAGCGGCGTGAACCACTTGTAGGGCCCTGACTCCATCTTCCTGATTCACCACACAACTGATTTTTATATCAGAAGTAGCAATCATCAAAATATTAATTTTCTCCTTTGCTAAAGCTTCAAAAAAGCGTGCTGCTACCCCCGGTTGTCCTTCCATTCCCGAACCAACAATGCTCACTTTCGCCACATCATTATTAACCACCACTTCCTGTAAACCCAAACTTTCCGATAGTTCTAAGAGGATTTTTTGGGCGGAATTAGCATCAGCTTGGGGCAAAGTAAAAGCGATATCCCGTCGGGGAATACTATCGACAATGCGACAGCGTTGGGATTGAATAATCATATCAACACTGACATTTTTTGCCGCTAAAACCGAGAAAATTCTCGCCGCCATCCCGGGGCGATCGGGGACGTTACGAATGGCCATTTGGGCCTGATTATTATCTAGGGCCACTCCCCTGACTGGGACTAAATTTTTAGGGATTTCGCAATGAGCAACTTTAGCAGAATACTCCACTTGAAAAGCATCACAAAGGACTTTAATTGCTTTTTCTCCGTCCGCTTCATCGATGACACAACTGACTTTTACTTCAGAAGTGGAGATCATTTCGATATTAATTGCCGCAGCGGCCAAAGTGCTAAATATTTGGGCAGCAATTCCCGGCCGGCCGATCATACCGGCGCCGGTAATGGCGATTTTAGCGGCCCCAGATTCGATGATCACTTCCGCTTCCTCTGTATTAGTGGGATGGGAACGTAAAACTGGCGCGATCGCTTCGGCCACGGATTGGGCTTTTTTTAAGGCATTTCCCATCACCGTAAAGGCGATATCGTTGCTGTCCCCCTCGTGAATCGATTGAATAATTAAATCCACATCCACCTGTTGATGGGCAATTTCCCCGAATAAACGGGCAGCGATACCCGGACGATCCGGAACCCGTAAAAGGGCGATTTTCGCCTGATTGCCCTCAAATTCCACCGCATCCACTGCTTTTGTCAATTCCAATCCTTGCAGGGTGCGCGGTTTCGGTGCCGGGGATGTCACCCAAGTACCCGGATCCTCTGTCCAACTGGAGCGGACAACCAAGGGAACCCCGAAGTTTTTGGCGATTTCCACCGCTCGCGGGTGGAGAACTTTCGCCCCTAAACTGGCTAATTCGAGCATCTCATCGCAGGTGATTTGGTCTAAAAGACGCGCTTCGGGGACTAAACGGGGGTCAGTGGTGAGAATACCGGGTACATCGGTGTAAATTTCGCAAAAATCGGCTTTTAATGCGGCTGCTAGGGCCACGGCCGAGGTATCGGACCCACCGCGCCCTAGGGTGGTAATCTCTAGTTGATCGCTATCGCTGACACCTTGAAAACCAGCGACCACAACTACTTTACCCTCCGATAGATGCCGGGAGAGGCGATCGGTTTTAATTTCTAAAATACGGGCCCGACTATGTTCGGATTCCGTGACAATTCCCACTTGAGCGCCGGTTAGGGAGATGGCCGGTTGTCCGATTTCCTCTAGGGCCATACTCATCAAGGCGATCGTCACCTGTTCCCCCGTGGATAATAACATATCCATCTCCCGGCGCGAGGGTTCGGCGGCGATTTGTTTGGCTAAATTGACCAATCCATCGGTGGTTTTCCCCATGGCAGAAACGACCACCACCACGGTGTTTCCTGCTATTACCGTATTTTTGACCCGTTGAGCGACCGATTGAATGCGTTCCACGGAACCTACCGATGTACCACCGTATTTTTGGACAATTACAGCCATAGTTGTCAGCGCTAGAGACTTTCTATCTTTGTTCAATCTCCAACTTATCAAAATTCCTTAACGTTAAGTGGTTTTGGTTAACATTCCTTATGTTTTATCAAATGCCGACTATCTAAATTAATCCTTAAGACTGCACCGGAGAAGGGAGCGCCGGAGCTAGGTTGAGGTAGTCCGAGCATTTGTACTAAAATACCCCTACTCAGTTTAAATACAATACATTTATGCTATTAATAATATTTTGGCTCTCTTAGGTTTGGTGGGTATTATGTATTCTAAGATATAGTCCTGCTGGCGAGTGAATGGAACTAACCACAAAGACACAGAGGACACGAAGATTGATCGCTACTTATTTCTGCGTTTATTGCGTTTATTAGGTGGGTATTATGAAAGATATTTAAATGTTAGATACAGTAAAAATTATCAATTCTGATCCCCCCGCCTATCGGCACCCCCCTTATCAAGGGGGGCAGGGGGGATCGAATCTTTCAGGGCAGCAAATAAATAATTAGCTAAAGTTACTCCATCTACTCCTAATTCTGTCCTTTCTTTGGCCGCTAAAATGCCGGCTTGAGCGTGTAAATAAGCTGCTAATGCGGTTGCTTCCGGGGGATTATCCGGCATTTGGGTTAAGAATCCGCCGATTAGTCCCGTTAAAACATCACCACTACCACCTCGCGCTAAAGCGGAGGTACTTTCGGGGATTATATACATTTTACCTTCCGGGGAGGCGATTATAGTTCTGGCTCCTTTTAATAAGACAATTGCACCACTTTGTTGAGATGCTTTTTGAGTGATATTAATTCTATCTTGAGAACCTGATAAGTTAGGAAATAAGCGTTTAAATTCTCCCCAATGAGGCGTTAAAATTGTCTTATTCTGACGAGATGATAATTTTTCTATACCCAATTGAGCCAAAATATTTAAAGCATCGGCATCGAGTATAATCGGTTTATCACTATCTAAAACCTGTTCGATAATAGCGGGATTTTCTGTAGTTAATCCAGGACCACAGGCGAGGACATGATAATTATTTAATTCTAGGGGAAGTTCGGCAATAGCTCCCGTGGCAGTTTCGGGACAATCGATAATTAATGCTTCTGGTAAATGACTAATTAATAAAGATTTAAGGGCAGCAGGAACGGCAATAGAAAGCATTCCCACACCACTACCTCGCGCTCCTAATCCGGCAAGAATTGCCCCCCCCGCATAACGACGAGAACCACAGATAATTAATAAATGTCCCTGCTGATATTTATGGGTAAGTAGAGGACGGGGTAAGGGTAAATAAGGGCGAATTAGATCGGGATTAACCCTCAGAATTGGCGGTGAATCTTGTAAAATTGTTTCTAGGTCAAGGGGACTAATTCCTATATCAATTAACTCCACTTTACCCAGATAGGGTAGGGCCAAATCTTGGAAAAAAGCTCGCTTCCAGAGTCCCAAACAAAAGGTATGAGTGGCTTTAATTGCCGTGCCTAAAACCTCTCCGGTGTCGGTGTGAATTCCTGAAGCAATATCGATACTAATTATCGGTTTTTGCCAACTATTAATTTTATCAACTAATTCGGCAATCTCTCCCGATAAAGTCCTTTCTAAACCAAAACCGAAAAGACCATCGATAATTAACTGACAATCCTCTAAAGATTCTAAAGTTTTCTGAAAAATTAAGCCTAAATGCTTGACATAATTAGCCTGTTGTGCTGTTAAATCCTTGAGTTTGGCGATTGGACAAAAAAGAGATACTTGATAACCGGCGAGATTTAATTCTCTAGCAATCACGAGAGCGTCGCCGCCATTGTGACCAGGGCCAACGATAACACCGATTTTGGGGAAATCAGCCAAAGAATAGGACTTTTTAAACTGTTGTGCCGTTAACAGGGCTGCCTTTTCCATCAAAGCAGCCACAGGCATACCGGAGGCAAAAATCGCCCCTTCAATGCGACGCATCTGCTCGCTATTAACCACGTTTAACCGATAATTGTAGCTCATTGCAGGGATAAATTGCCTGTTAACAGGTCTAGATAACTTTTTTGCCGAAAAACTGCCAATTAGCCCGCATTTTCACCAGCTAAAGGCTGGTTTGGCCAATAATAGCCAGATCATTCTGTCTAGTTTCCGCTTGACGGTGAGCAGTGGATATATTAATTAAGTAGGTAGGCGTTAAAAACTATCAGATGCCCCCCTTATTAAGGGAGATCCCCCCGCCTATCGGCACCCCCCTTATCAAGGGGGGCAGGGGGGATCGGCACCCCCCTTATTAAGCTGTCCTTTAGTCACATCTTTCTTAACATTTCAAACCCTTGTAGCACAAGGCTTTCAAGACTCGGTTAACAATTTGTAATATTCCTTGTTGACACCCTTACTGACAAAGAAAAAACTGAAATCAAGTCAGGATAAGGGTTGGAGTGCTTACTGCAAAAATTGTTAAGAAAGATCCCTATAAGGGATAGCCTTATTAAGGGGGGATTAAGGGGGGATCGAACCTAAAATCCATTTTTAATTTAATTATAACCAGCTACTTAATATTGTCATTTTATAGGATAATTGTCTTATGCCTATCACTGCCGCCCAACTAAAAACTATTGTTACTGGCGATGAGTCCGCTAGAGCCGAATCTCTGCGAACGATCCTTAACTATCCCGTACTAGAAAGGGACTCCCAAGGGTCAAGGTTTTGGTATTTGCGTCCAGGGGGCAACCCAGAAGATGCCGCAGAAACTTGTCCTATTGCTGTTGGTTTTTATCAGGAATTAAATCGAGGAACAGACCAAGAAATTAAGCAGTTTCTGACTTCAGAGCCACAGCAACAGGAAATCTATGGTCACTATATTGGCAGAATTGCTGAGGATCAACCTGTCATGTATTTACTTTTCCCATTTTCCCCTTTTGAAGAGGAGTTAGGGGGAATTAAAAATCAAGCTAGAGTAGCTTTTATCTTACCCACTGAGGGGGGATTACGGCAGCGGGGGATTCAAACTTTTGCCTTTGAGGATGAGGATTTAAGGGCGAGGTTAGCACGGTTACATTGGGATGAATTAGCAGATAAAATTCTTGAAAAAGCTCTTAATTTAATCCCGCAAGTTGATTGGATTTTCTATAAACCTGCTGAAACTGCTCAGGAGTTAGCCCACGAATTAGCCGCAGTTACCCAACGCATTGAACGGGCGATACCTGATGTTTATAGTCAGGAAAATCAAGGGGGTTATTTACATAAATTATTAGAGAGTTTTCGGAAAGAGTTATTGCCCAATCTCAAGCTAAATTCTGAGGATCAGAAAGATTATAGTTTTAGTGATATTTACGCTCAAACTATTGCTTATGGTTTGTTTACGGCGCGGGTATTTAGTTATGTCAAGAATCCGAAACGAGATTTTAATCGCTACCATACTTGGCAAGAATTACCAGAAACTAACCCTTTTTTAAGGGAGTTATTTAAAGATGTTTCCCAGCGTCCAGCGGCGGAGTTGGGGGATGAGTTAATTGATAGTATCGGTGAGGCGTTTGGCATCCTCAGAGCGGCAAAAATGGAGGCAATCTTAACGGATTTTCGCAATAAGATGAACCGCGAGGATATTGTTATTCGCTTTTATGAGGACTTTTTAGCGGCTTATAAGCCTCAAATGCGGGAGAAAAGGGGGGTTTATTATACTCCTGAACCTGTGGTGTCTTATATAGTGCGTTCCGTTGATGAGTTGATTAAGGATAAGTTTAATAAACCGTTGGGAATTGCGGACCCAGAGGTGATGATTCTTGACCCTGCTTGTGGGACGGGGACGTTTTTATTATGGGTATTTCAGTTGATTCATAAGCGGTTTGAGGAGAATCCGGTCGCGTTGACGGCAGGGTTAGCAGATAAGTCTTGGTCGGGGTATGTTTCGGAAAGGTTATTACCTCGGATTTTTGGCTTTGAGTTGTTGATGGCTCCCTATGCAATTTGTCATCTAAAGTTGGGGTTATTTCTGGAGGAGACGGGTTATCAGTTTGCGAGTGGCAAGCGGTTAGGGGTTTATTTAATTAACACTCTAGAGGATATTAAGTTAAGGGAAGAAAAGCAGCAGTTAACTTTAGCTTTACCCCAAATGGAGGAGTTAATAGCAGAGGAAGCAAAAGCAGGTTCTCGGATTAAGAAAAATGAACCGATTATGGTTGTTATTGGCAATCCGCCTTATTCTGGTCATTCGGAAAATAATAATGAGTGGATCAAAAATTTAGTTAATGATTATTACTTTATTGATGGCAAGGGTTTAGGTGAGAAAAATACGAAATGGTTACAGGATGATTATGTTAAATTTATCAGGTTTGCACAGTGGCGAATTGATAAAAGTCAAAAGGGAATTTTAGCTTTTATTAATAATCATGGTTTTTTAGATAATCCTACTTTTCGAGGCATGAGACAACAGTTAATTAATACTTTTGATGAGATTTTTATTTATGATTTACATGGTAACAGTAAGAAAAAAGAAACCGCTTTAGATGGTAGTAAAGATGAAAATGTTTTTGATATTCAGCAGGGGGTTAGTATTGGTATAATGGTAAAAAGCATGGATGTAAGTTAACTCATGGCTTTGCTTGATCCTAAGACGGTTATTTCTCCAGCTAAATTGGAAGATTATCTTTTAGTGTTATTGTCTAAAGATGATAAATCACAATATTTAGCTCAAGCTGGTTATAATCAAGATAATTGGGTACAATTAGAAAAAGATTTAAGAGAGCAAATCCTTACTTTAGAAGCAACTCCTACCACTAAAACTAAATATGGTCAAAAATATGAAATTATTGGTAATTTAAGAGGAGTTAATAATAAGATTCTCTCAGTCAAAACCATTTGGATGGTTACACCTACTGAAACAAAATTTGTTACTTTATTTCCGTTTGAAGGAGGTTAGAGCATGAAATTTAGTTTATTTACCCAAGTTCGTTTAATTGAAGATTTACCTGAGTATGGTTTAAGTCAGGGTGATTTGGGTACTATTGTTGAACATTATCCCAATCCTGAAGGAGAAGATGGTTATAGTTTAGAGGGGTTAATTCCTCTAAATACGGTAGAAGTGTCTGAATCTCAAATTGAGTTGGTGTCCATGGGGATAACGAAAAAACAAGCAGTTTCTTTTTAGTGTTATTTTTGTATGACAAGTTCGGTAGAACCCAAATATGTTCTAATATAATGGAGTAAAAATATGAACAGAGAAAGTTTGATAAATTTCCTCAAGGTAAATAGAACAATTATAAAAAGTTATGGTGTGACTTACTTAGCATTATTTGGCTCTTTTGCTAGAGATGAAGCAAAAGCAACAAGTGATTTAGATTTATTAGTAGAATTTCAAAGAAAAGTTACCTTTGATAAATATATGGAAGTTTTTTTTAGAAGATAATTTGGGGTTGTCTGTAGATTTAGTAACAAAAAAAATGTTAAAAACCCAAGTTATTAACTCTATCAAAGAGGAGGCTATTTATGTCTCGTAGTTTAAAGCTATATTGTGATGATATCTTAATTAGCGGTTGGGGGTTTATTTAATTAACACTCTAGAGGATATTAAGTTAAGGGAAGAAAAGCAGCAGTTAACTTTAGCTTTACCCCAAATAAATGGGCTCTCCCAGGTTTGGTGGGTAAAATGTATTCTAAGATACATTACTCCTAGCGAGGGAGTGGAGCGAACCACAAAGACACAAAGGACACAAAGATCGAGCGATCATATAGTAAGTTAAACTTATCACACAGAACCTAGAAGAGCCCCAAATGGAGGAGTTAATAATAATCATGGCTTTTTAGATAATCCTACTTTTCGAGGCACGAAACAACAGTTAATTAATACTTTTGATGAGATTTTTATTTATGATTTACATGGTAACAGTAAGAAAAAAGAAATTTGTCCTGATGGTAGTAAGGATGAAAATGTCTTTGATATTCAGCAGGGGGTTAGTATTGGTATAATGGTAAAAAGCTTAATGACACCATGAAGCTACCGAACCCTGAAGGAGCTATACTAGGAGATAAGCTAGAATGTTATTGTTTGAATTTTCAGCATAGCGTAGGCAAGTATAAAGCCTTTCGGTTAAACTAATGTTTGTATTGTTTATCAGTGGGGTACACTAATGAATACAGTTGAATTAAAACAAGCAAAAAATCAATTTAATGATTTATTGGAAGCTGTCCTGAAAGGTGAAGAAATTATTATTACAGAAAATAATCAACCTGTAATTAAATTAAGTCCTGTCAAGTTAGCCAAGAAACCACCGCGTCAACCCGGAAGTGCAGCGGGAAAAGTTTGGATAGCCGATGATTTTGATGCTCCTTTAACTGATTTTGCGGATTATATGTAATTATGCTCAAAGTTTTAATAGATACTCATGTATTTCTTTGGTATGTCACTAATAATAAACAATTGCGAGATAACCATAAAATTATGATTAATGAAAGAGAAAATCTGGTTTATCTTAGTCAAGCTAGTATTTGGGAAATGGCTATCAAATATAGTCTAAGAAAATTAACTTTTGATACACCTTTTCGAGAATTTATTGAGTCACAAATTCAGATAAATGATTTTCAGATTTTGCCTCTTAATTTACTACATTTTGAACAAGTAGCTCAATTACCTTTTCAGCATCAAGATCCTTTTGACCGGATGATTATTGCTCAAGCAATAGCCGAAAATATTCCTGTTATTAGTTATGATCAGGTATTTGATTGTTATATAGTTAAACGTTTATAAAAAGAGGAGGTTTAATCATGGCTAAAATCTATCACGCTCATTTATACGGTTTAAGAGAAGATAAATATCAAATATTAAAAGAAAATACGGTTAACTCTACTGATTTTCATGAGGTTAACCCTCAATCTCCTTTTTATTTGTTGATTCCTCAAGATACTGATTTATTTGGTGAATATGAACAGTATTTTAAGATTACTGATATTATGCCTATTAATTCTGTAGGAATTGTTACAGCTAGAGATAAGTTAACTATTCAAGATACTTCTGAAGATATTTGGAACATTGTTAATGATTTTGCTAGTTTAGATATTGAAGAAGCTAGGGACAAATACAAATTAGGAGAAGATTCAAGAGATTGGAAGGTTGATTTTGCTCAAGATGATCTTAAAAATAGTGGCATTTCTAAGAATAAAATAGAACCTATTTTATATAGACCTTTTGATATTAAGTTTACCTACTATACAGGGAAAAGCCGAGGGTTTATTTGTATGCCTCGTCCTGAAGTAACAAACCAAATTTTAAACAAAATAAATCTTATCTTACTTGTGAAAAGGCAAGGTAAACGAGACCCTTACTCATATTTTTATATTTCCAATAGAATATGTGAAAGTTGTATATTTGAGAGTGCGTATGCAAATAACAGCATTTTGCCCCTCTACATCTACCCAGACACAAATAAACCCCAAGAACTCCAACAAGAAAAACGTCCCAACTTCTCCCCAGACTTCCTCAAAACCCTAGAAACAAAACTCGGTTACTTACCTACACCAGAAACAATCTTTTACTACATCTACGCCGTCTTTCATTCTCCCACCTATCGCAGCCGTTACGCCGAATTTCTCAAGATAGACTTTCCCAGAGTACCCCTCACCAGCAACGATAACCTATTCCGTCAACTCGCAGAATACGGAGAACAATTAGTACAGCTTCACCTGATGACATCTCCTAAACTTGATCCTCCCTTAGCCCCCTCTTCAAAAAGCTATCCATTAGTCACATCTTTCTTAACATAAAATTTGACAAAAAGAGAAAAGTGTGCAAGATGGCTCAAGGAGGTTCTATGGGGGGACTAATTTGATGAGATAGTTTCCAAGTCTGGCTGATAT
>NZ_JADEVX010000310.1:0-2907 GCF_015207925.1 Microcystis sp. LEGE 00066
AGAGGGAATGCTATCCATCTCGGAATGGTTGGCAAAATCCTCCAGTGTTTTTACTAAGAGTTGTCAAACAATCCGAAACTGGTTTGGAGAAATAATTAGTTATTTCGAGCGAAGGACAACGAATGGGGTGGTCGAGGGAATCAACAATAAACTTAAACTAATAAAAAGAAGAGGCTATGGCTTTAGAAACTTTCGGAATTTTTGGGTTAGAAGTATGTTATCTTGGCATCTTGTCTGTTGATTTAGCATAAAGAGTAACGAAGAGCCGGCGTAAATTTGGATTAGGATTAGTTGCTGTCACACAACGCCCTTCTGCTATTTCTGATGAAATTAGAACACAAGCAGAAAACTTTTTTGCTTTTCACATGGGCAATTCTGATGACATTAAAGCTCTGGTAAAGTCTAATATAAATTATGAGGGAGTAATTGCTAATTTTATTCAACGAGAAACAATTGCAGGTAATCTCTATCTGGTTTCATCTGATCAGGCTTTTGCACTTCCCGTTCGAGTGACTGAATTTGAGAAACTTGTTGAGAAAAAGGTTTATCCTGAATCTAAATTCACCAACAATAGAAATTAAGGATGAGAGTTTATGATATTCAAGAGAAAATGAACATGGATAAACAAAAATAAATTATCAAACAAAAAATAATTGAAAACCTAGAATTTTATGGAATTACATGGGATGAAAACCAGCACAAAATACTTGTTGATAATGATGATGATTTTAGAAAAATTCAAAGAAAGTTAGCTGAAAGGACAAATCTGAAAGGACAAAAACATAAAACTGAAGTTGAGAAGTATATAGCACAACCATCAGATATTGATATATCTAAAGTTAATCCTTATCTCGTTATGGTTGAATCTAAAGAAGATCATCAACAACTTTGGTCATATGCCACAAATTATTGGTCTATACCTGTTACAGTTGGTTACGGTAGACGCATTTGATACTTTGTGTTTGATCGACAAAATGATAAGTTGATTGGAATTGTTAGTCTTTGCGATCCTGTTATTGGTTTAGGTGTTAGAGATAGCGATTCTATTGGCTGGACTAAAGATCAAAAAATGCAGCGACTGTACAATTGTATGACTGCATATATTTTAGGATCAATTCTTCCTTATAATCAACTGCTTGGAGCAAAATTAGTTGCTCTTACTTTAATGTTTCCAAAAGTTAGGGAAGACTTTTATCAAAAATATAAAAATAGTCCTTCTATCATTACTGGGGTAAATAAGAAACCTTATCTTATCTATATCGATACTTTAGGAGCATTTGGTAAGTCAGCAATTTATAATCGTTTACTCAACTGGGATTTTGTAAATTATACGAAAGGACAGAGCCATCTTCATATAACAGCGAATGGTAGCTGGGAACTAATTAAGCAAGTTGTGCCAGAAGAAGTTTTTGAAACTTATCGATTTGGCGAGAGACCAAATTGGAAAATGCGTATTTTAAAAAGAGGTTTAAGGGAACTGGGCTTGTCAGAAGATATGCTTAGTATTGGTTGGCAAAGAGGATACTATCGTTGTCCTTTAGCTGAAAACTGGAAGGAATATTTGTTGGGAGATACAAATCGAGTAGTATGGCGAAAATTTACTCAGAGAGACTTGGTAAGATATTGGCATGATAGGTGGATTACTCCCAGGCTAGATATATTAAAAACTCATCTGCAATGCCCTCCTGATATCATCGTTTAAATGTCTGTCAAGACTTCTGGTGTCTCGATGCAAGGTAAATGGGTAGGATTTGATTTCTTCGGGTAACAAAGCGGCGTTCTAAAATAGAAATAGTAACTTGAGAAAAATCCTACTTATGCCAGCCAAAGATTTCCTAGACTTAGAAGAAAAGAAAAACTTACAAAAAGCTCTTAAAGAAGAAGAAAGAGCAGAGGTTAGGGAAAGAATTTTAATGTTTCTCTTGCTGAACGACGGAAAAACTCAACGAGAAATAGCTGATTTTATTGGCTGTTCACTCAAAACGGTCGCCCATTGGTGTGTTCACGGCGATCCTAACAATTTAGAAAGTCTAGAAGATGGGAGAAAAAATGGAAATCATAAAAAAGCCACAGAGGAATATATTAATTTACTATTGAAAATAGTTGATGAAGACCCGAAGGAATTTGGATATGAATTCGGGAGATGGACAGCGGCAAGATTAGCAGAGCATCTAGAAAAGGAAACAGGAATTAAACTGAGTGGCTCGCAAGTGAGAAGAATATTGAGAAGAAAAAAGTATGTGTATATCTGGGCGAAATATAGTCTAGAAGATAAGCAAGACAAGAAATTAAGAAAAGCATTTAAAGAAAAATTAGATGAATATTTAAAGTTGGCCAAAGAAAAGCCAGAGTCAATCCAGGTATGGTTTTGGGACGGGGCTTTCAAGGTGGCGACGCAGGTTCGCCACACAGCCCCTCATGAATGTGGATTTAGTTTGAGAGTAATAAGAAGAAGAGCTTGGACAAAAAAAGGAAAGCGAAAAAAAGTGAATGGACAAAGAAAAAGAGGAAGGGTGAATGTGATGGGAGCCTTAAGATATAATGACAAAAAACGAGTCTGTTTTATGATCAAAAAAGGAAATTCATAAACTTTCCATGAACAATTAAAGAAACTTGATGAAGAGATTCGTCAAGAATGGAGGCTCTTCGTTACTCTTTATGCTAAATCAACAGACAAGATGCCAAGATAACATACTTCTAACCCAAAAATTCCGAAAGTTTCTAAAGCCATAGCCTCTCCGTTTTATTAGTTTAAGTTTATTGTTGATTCCCTCGACCACCCCATTCGTTGTCCTTCGCTCGAAATAACTAATTATTTCTCCAAACCAGTTTCGGATTGTTTGACAACTCTTAGTAAAAACACTGGAGGATTTTGCCAACCATTCCGAGATGGATAGCATTCCCTCT
>NZ_JADEVX010000311.1:0-2900 GCF_015207925.1 Microcystis sp. LEGE 00066
TCCCAATAATCCCCCCCCGAAAACTGCCAATAATCCCCCTTCTAGCAATCGTTTGGCCACGATCTCCTCGATCGATCTGGCGGGTAATAACGATCGCCTGTTAATTCGTGGGGATTCACCCCTGAAAGCTAACGGCAGTGTTAACCGGGATGGGGTCTATGAACTACGCATCGAAAATGCTAAGTTAGCCGAGTCTTTTCGCGGTCCGCGCTTTGGTCGCTCTAGTCCCATCTATCAATTACGGGTACGTCAGGAAAGTGTCAATAAGGTGCTGATTTTGGTACAGACCGCGGCAGGATTTCAACTGGGACAATTAACTCAATCGGACAGTCAAACCCTAGCCCTAGAATTGCTTTCCTCCCGCAATTCTAGTCCCGTTTCTCAGGTTCCTGACTCCACCACTATACCTGTCCCTTTACCCCCAGATACGGGGCAATTTAACCCACCTCCGCGCCCCTCTAACCCCACTCCTAATAATCCTCGACAACGCAATGGCCGCTTTTTAGTGGTGATCGATCCGGGCCACGGTGGTAAGGATCCGGGCGCTATCGGAATTGGTGGCCTTCAGGAAAAAAACGTGATTCTGCCCATTTCCCTAGAAGTTACCCGCATCCTGCAACAACAGGGCATCGATGTGCGTCTAACTAGAGATAGCGACTTTTTCGTCACCCTGCAAGGCCGCACAGATTTGGCTAACCAGATCGATGCCGATCTATTTGTCAGTATCCACGCTAACTCTATGGGGAAAGCACGACCAGATGTCAACGGCATAGAGGTGTACTACTTCGGTGATCGCCGTTTGTCGGATACCATCCATCGCAATATTGTCCGTAGTGTCGATATGCGCGATCGAGGGGTGCGTCGGGCCCGTTTCTATGTGCTGAGAACCTCCAGAATGCCCTCTACCCTCGTGGAAGTGGGTTACGTTACTGGTGCTCAGGATGCTCCTAAATTAGCCAATGCCAACTTTCAACGACAAATGGCGGCGGCGATCGCAGGAGGTATTATTGAATATATTCAACGAAATCTCCGTTAATGATTAAATCATTGGAGCATTAGTTTACCAATCAAAAAATCCGTGTTTTAATATCATCAAACAAAGCTATTTTAGATCAGCGTTTTCCTCGATATCTATGAGAGAATCACAACTTAGTCCGATTGGTGTGTTTGATAGTGGTGTGGGTGGACTGACCGTTTTAAGGGAGTTGTATAAACAACTGCCCCAAGAATCGATTCTCTATTTCGCTGATACTGCTAGACTTCCCTACGGAACCCGTTCTAAAGGGGAAATTATCGAATTTGTCCGGGAAATTCTCACTTGGATGGGCGAGCACCGGGTGAAAATGGTGATTATGGCCTGTAATACCAGTTCCGCCTTGGCTTTAGAAGAAGTACGGGCCGAATTTAAAGATTTACCAATTTTGGGGGTAATTTTACCCGGTGCCAAAACTGCCGTTAAACAAGGAAAGCGCATAGGGGTGATTTCTACCCCGGCTACGGCTAAAAGTAATGCCTATAAACAAGCAATTCAAGAAATCGATCCTACTGCCCAAGTTTGGCAAATTCCTTGTCCTGAGTTTGTCCCTTTGATCGAGGCTAACCGCATTTTTGACCCCTATACCACACAAGTGGCTAGGGAATATCTTCAGCCTTTACTGGCGGAAAATATTGATACTCTGGTCTATGGTTGTACCCATTATCGTCATCTTTCCCCAGTTTTACGTCGTCTTTTACCTAGTTCCGTGCGCTTGGTAGATCCCGCAGCTGCCGTTGTCCGAGCGGCGGAAAAAGAACTAGAATTATTAGGTCTCAAAAATCCCGAAACATCCCTACCTACTAACTTCGCAGTTAGCGGTGATCCTGACACCTTTGCTCGTTTATCTCGTCAATGGCTAGGTTTTTCTCCTACGGTAGAAAAGGTTTATTTACCCGTCCCCGTTTTATAACCGTTAGCCTTTTCAGTGAGCAGTTATCAGTGAGCAGTTATCAGCTGCCTTTTGCCTGTCCTGATATGTATCCTATACTCAACGGATTTAGTATCAAAGGGTTGGGTGAGGTGCAATCGTCTTATTCTGGGACGGTGAGGAAGATTAAGGTGAAGGGGCAGAAGGAGAATATGATGGGGGTGACGATAGTACCAGAAACAACTGACCAGTAACTAAGCATTGCGTTTAGCTGTAGCAGGTTCACAAGACATAAATATGAATTTTTGTAATAGCCAAGGCAGATTTGAAATTTCCCGATAAAGGATAGCGCTTTTCACGTTACTGAGGTATCGACAAGTTTTGCCAACAAAGGGTTTAAGCTCCTTGCCCATACCTCATTCTGATGAAAACTGCTATAGTCGAGAAGATAAGTACCTAAGCAAAATTAATTACACATTTCGATCAAGCTTTTGCCTATTGCCTCTTGCCTGTCTTCACTAGGAAATTTATTTTGCATGACTACTTACTACAACCTACATTCCGCACTTCAATTTGTAGCATAAAAGAATTTGCGTCGAAACATCACTAGACTTAAGCTGAGGACAAATTCCCACTCTACAAGCTAAAAATAGCCTCCTTGTAGCCGATAACTGACGGCTACAAGCTTAAATTATTGTAAATCCTGATATTTGAATAACCCCATAAATTTTGATTTGCGTCCGTGTTCCTTAATTAAACTTTCCCGATAAGTTTGCCATTCTTCCCGTCTTCCCGACATATAAAAGGCATTACGAGCTTTTTTCAGCCATTTAATCGCTTCTTCGTAGCGATCTGCCTTTTTTTCGTCCAGTATCTTTTCCGCAGGAGGACGAGCGTGATCGATCACCCAGTCAGGATCGACGGTAGCAGCCGCATCCATTATCCGCCAAATTAGGTGAGACTGCACATAGGAATTATCAGAAACGACTTTAATTG
>NZ_JADEVX010000079.1:0-19579 GCF_015207925.1 Microcystis sp. LEGE 00066
TTTTGATATTAACTTGTTTGTGCCGTAAGTGTCTCCCTGTATAGATTTCAGCTACTTTTAGGCGTAGGTACTCTCATCGAATTTTATTTTAAGTTAATTATTTGCATAACAATTCCCGAAGAGCCCAATATTCTAACGTTACTAAAACTTGTTCTTCTATAGAATAGTGGCTCTTCGTTACTTGTTATGGTTCGATAGGGGGGCATAAATCAACAAAATCTTTATCTGGTAAGGGATTTAATTGATTAGTTCGCTTTAGATAAAAAACAATTGACAAAAATCGCCCAATGTCTTTCTCTATAAGGGTTCCATCCCTTATAACTCCCGTCTATTGCATAAGACAAACCGAAGAACCTAGATAGTTTAGGTTTCGGTCCCCTTTTAGATGGTGAATTAGAGTCGGCTTCAACACTTTTTACTGATTCTACCATCTTTCTATAGGTTTGTTTATACACACCGAAACGGCGTTTGAATTGTTCATCTGATAAGTTTTGATAATCCATAATTTTGCTAATAAACATAGCAAAATTATAGATGATTTCCTGACCTAAGATCACATTTTATTCTTTTTTCCACTTCAATCTAAGAATTGAGAAAAAAGCAAAACCCTCCATTATACCATAAAAAAAATATGCAAGAGGTCTAGTACAGGGTGAGAGCATCTCAAATGCTATTGACAATTGGCCAATTTTGTGATCCGCGTGGGCATTTCAAGTGTTACCAGTCAATCAGAATAGCTACGAAATCGACCAAATGGGTCGATTTTTGCTTAACAATTGAGATAGCCAATTCTGATCAAATATGCCTGAATCGCTCTCTGGGTAAGTAACTCACATCAAGTCCCTTTTGTCAAGGATTGTTAAGATGCGCTTACCCTGGGTCAAGTAGGATTAGTTGGAAAGCAGAAAAAGGGTTTCTTTGATAAACCCTTTTTATAATAAATTGTGTCAAATATATCTTGACAAAAATCGATAAAAATGCTATTAACTAACGGTAATCTTCGCTTTATTGCATGAGTAGAAAACGGGTTTCTCGGAGAAACCCGTTTTCTGGGATCGAAAAACCCGATAATTCAACCTATTCCCTCGGATCAAAATCTGGCAGCGTCCCCAGCTTGCGAATGGTTACTTTAACATCCATAGACAAAAAGTCATCGGCATCACCAAACCAAGAACCAGAAAGAGGAATGATTTGACCGGGATGACGAGCGATCGCCACTCGAATTAAATCAAAGCCGGCGGTAATTTGATTAGTCGGATCATAATTACGCCAACCGGCCCCCGGTAGATAAACCTGTAACCAAGCATGGGTAGCACCAGAGCCAGTCATTCCCACTTCACCACCGTCGAGGGCAGCATCGTAGAGATAGCCACTGACAAAACGACAGGCTAAACCCAATCTTCGCAAAGCTTCGATCATCAACCAAGCATAATCGCGACAAGTTCCCGACTTTAGCCGCAGGGTTTCTCCGGGGGATTGAGTTCCTTCACTCTCCCGGGATTGGTAAGTAAAATTATCTTTGATAGCCGCCATCATTCTTGCCATGGCATCGAGGGTATCATCTTGGTCCCCCGCTACAAAACTTTTGGCCCAAGCTGCCAGGCTGCCGTCGGCATCCTCGGCGTGGGGACGCATAAACACCACTAGATCTAACCATTCATCGGGGGTGTACTGGATGGGAATTTCGATCGCCCGTTGAGCGAGGGGAAAATCAGCGATCGCTTTTAAGCCAAAATGTTCCGCCCGTAATCGACAGGTAACGATTAATTCTGACGCTGGTTCAGCAAATTCAATCCCTACCACGTTGTTAGATAGAGTATCCATAGTCCAGCGCGTTTTGGCGGCAATATTCGCCTCCACAGAATAACTGATAATTCTTTCACCGTGACCGGCGCTAGGCAAAAAAATCGCCCGATGTTCCCCAAAAGTTACCGGTTGACGATAATGATAGGTGGTGATGTGTTCCAAGTCGTAGATGACACTCATCCTGATTATCCTTAATAAAGTAGCTGGTTATAATTAAATTGAAGATGGTTCCCCCTTTGATCGCCCCTTAATCCCCCCTTGATAAGGGGAGTATCTGACAATTTTTAACACCCACCCACTTAATCACTGATCACTGATAACTGAAATGACCTCTGACCCGTTCCTCGATCGAGCTTGGAATACCGAAGACCTAGAACAAGCGCTTCGAGGTGTCGGCACTATTCAAGAAGAACTCAACTATAATCAGGCACGCAATTCTCTGAGCAAACTTGTTGAGCGTCTGGATCTTACCTCGATCGAGAAAATTGGTCTAGAAGCGGAGATCGATCGCCTAGTGGCCCTGCTAGAAAAACTCGATCAATCCCTGATTCAAATTGCCGCTTTTGGTCTGGTGGGCCGGGGAAAATCCTCGATTTTAAATGCTCTGGTCGGTCAAGAAATCTTTACAACCGGTCCTCTACACGGAGTTACCCGCACCATTAAAGGGGTAAATTGGCAGTTAAGCAGCGATGATACTTTCCCCAATCTAGCGCGTCTGACCCTGAACGGCCAGGGTAATGCTCAGGTGCAATTGCTTGATACTCCCGGTATTGATGAGGTAGATGGGCAAACGAGGGAAATTCTCGCCTGTCAGGTGGCGCAGCAGGTGGATTTAATCCTTTTTATCATCTCTGGTGATATGACTAAAGTGGAATTTTCCGCTCTGGCCAAGTTACGGGAAGCGGGAAAACCGATGATTTTGGTCTTTAATAAAATCGATCAGTATCCGGAAGTCGATCGCCTCGCTATCTATGAGAAAATCGCCTCAGAACGGGTGAAAGAATTACTCTCCCCCGATGAGATCGTTATGGTGGCGGCCTCTCCCCTCTTGGCGGAGACCGTCAAAGGGCAGGATGGGCGGCTAAAAACGCAACGATTTCGGGGAAAACCTCAGATAGAAGCCCTGAAACTCAAAATTTTGGAAATTCTAGAGCGAGAGGGTAAATCGCTGGTAGCCCTCAATTCTATGCTGTATGCGGACGAGGTAAACGAGCAAATTGTCGCCCGCAAAATGGCTATCCGTGATCGCGGCGCCAATCAATTGATTCAAAAAGCAGTGATGATCAAAGCATCGGCGATCGCTCTCAATCCGGTGACGGTGTTGGATCTGTTTACGGGGGCAGTTATCGATCTGGCCATGATTCTCGCTCTTTCTCGCTTATACGGCATCGATTTAACTCGTCAGGGAGCGATCGCTCTTTTACAAAAAATTGCCCTCAATATGGGGGGTATTAGTGCCAGCGAATTTTTAGCGGTTTTGGGCTTAAGTTCCCTCAAAGGACTGCTTGGCCTCTCGATTCCTGTCACTGGCGGCATTTCTCTTCTTCCCTATACTTCGATCGCCCTGACTCAAGCGGGGGTTGCCGGTGTATCCTGTTATGCGATCGGCCAAGTGACGAAAACCTATCTCGCTAATGGGGCCACCTGGGGACCCGATGGCCCGAAGGCAGTGGTAGCCAGTATTCTCGATTCCCTCGACGAAACCTCGATTCTCAACCGGATTAAGCGGGAATTAGGCTCAAAATTGGGGGGTGGGGGACTTTTCAGTGTTGCCAAAGGCACGGCGTAGCCGTCCAGTAAACAGTAATCAGCAATCAGTGAACTGAAGGCAACAGGCAATAGGCTCCCAGAAAGAATCTGGCAATTCTCCTACCTAAAAAGAAGGTTAGAAACTGAGTAGATTAAAGTTTTTAGCTTAACAAATTGGGTTTTAGATTCGGCCCTTGTGAACTGAAAACTCAGCAATTCTCATTTTAAGGTTTCATGACATTAAAACCCTTGCACCTAGAGGGGTTAATAATTCTTAACGAATCTCTAGATCGCTGAAACAACGTAAAATCGTTTCAAAATGAGAATTGCTGCTGAAAACTCAAATCTGACCACTGATAACTGATAACTGATCACTGATCACTGACTCGATCAATCCAAGAAATGCTTACTATGGACGATCGCTGCTATAATAACTACCACCCCTTGAATTTGATAGATCAGACGGTAGGCATAGGCAGCCTTTTCTCGGATGGTATCATCGCTAAATTCGGCGCATTTTTTCGCTTCTAGGGGACAATTTTCTAAAGAATAGCTTATATCAAGAATTCGACGCACGACGGCCGCCGCGTAGGACGGGGAATCTCGACTAATGTAAGATGCGATCGCATCCACGTCTTCAATTGCTTTGGGCGACCAGACAAGGCGATAATTCACTCGATCAGCCATTTGTTTAAAAGACCCTCAACTTCTTCTTGGGGGATTGTATTCTCTAGAGAAGCAGCGCTCAAACTTTGACGCACCTTCTCCAGAACGTATAAATGATACTGAATATCTTCAATTGAACAATCATCTGGTAATTGATTCAAGAGGGATTCCACTTTTTGTCTAATGCTATTCATACAAGTTTGACCGAAGTTTTTAAGGAAAAGTATAAATTTAAATTATCTATCAACTATCATCTATGGGCAGTTATCTTAATAGTGAGGTATGAAGTATCTGGTTTTAGGGAACAGGGAACGGTTAACAGTAGCCGGTCGCCAAGAGATAATGCCAAATTTTTTTATACTTCATCTTTAAGAGAAACGCTATATCATAGATAGAAAACTAATAGTCACGCATCCTATCTTATGCCATAGTCCCCAGAAAAGCGAGAAAAAGTTAAGAAGAGATAAGGTGATTATCTCGCTTTTGTAACATTGGGGCGGGTATTCTGTTAAGAATACTTAATAATTCTCCTATCTGCTCAATCTCCGCAACTTTTAGGGATTATTGACCAATAAGCATCGAGCGGCCACAAGACTCCCCCCCAATCGCAGCAATTTTTTGTTACATTAGTTTACAGTTCCCTCAACGCCCCAATGGGTTATTAATTTTAATGTCTTCTTCGGTTCCTTCGTCGGATTTTATACCCTTAATCGGTCAAGAAACAGAAATCTTTAACTGGGCAAAATCCCATTATCGTAATCATACCTTTGCCAAAGATGAAAAAGTCGCCACACGCCCCGGACTGTTATACTTTGTCGAATCTGGGGCGATTCGTATTGTTGGTAAGGCACAAGTTAACGTTATCGACCAAAAATTTCCCCGTCAACTACCTATTGCTGATAGTGAGGAAGTATTTCTCGGTTTTGTGGGTGCAGGTCAACCTTTTGAGATTGTTTCTCAATTTCCCTTTCAATTACAAGCCCAAGCTCATCTAGACGAGACCGAATTAGTCTGGTTATACTGGGAAGATCTACAACAATGGCCGCAATTGCGATCGGCTGTTATGGAAACTTTTCGCCATCAATACCAGCGTAAGTTATTTTGGTTGAGTATTCTCGGTCAAAAACGCTCCCTCGATCGATTAATGGGGTTCTTGGTTTTATTATTGGAAGAATACGGTCAACCCTGTGTAGAAGGCTATTATCTTCCCTATCCCCTAACTCACGCTCAAATTGCCAGCGCCATCGGCACTACCAGAGTAACAGTAACAAGATTAATCGGTAAATTGCGACAACAAAATTCGATCTTTTTTAAGCAGGATAATCTTATCGGATTGCCCAGTTTATTCTTGAGTCAAAATTAATTTTTCTGCGGTGTTGCTGACTCAAGCTATGAATGCTAACTGTGCATCCTATCCAAAAGTTAGTTTGGCTCCAGGTTTTAAAAACCCCACACAACAAGATTCCTATCACAAATCAGCAGCGCCAGAAATCTATTATGACCGCACAAACCCCGCTATTGCTCTCCGTTCTCTACGAGGAAGATTTTGTTCTCTGGACAGAAAAAACCGCCGAACTTTTAAAGCGAAAAGAGTTTAACAGAGTGGACTGGGAAAATCTGATCGAGGAAGTAGAGTGCATGGGAAAAAGCGAGCGCCAAGCTGTCGAAAGTTTATTAACTCAACTATTAATTCATCTTTTAAAACTGAGTTATTGGACAACGGAAAGAGAACGAAACGCGCGTCATTGGCTAGGAGAGATAGCCACTTTTCGAGTGCAACTGAAAAAAAAGATCAAAACCCCAACGCTGAAAAATCATGCCCTTAATTCCTTTGGGGAAGCCTATTCAGACGCAAGACAAACCCTAATTGATGGGAGAATTGTCGATAAAAATACAATTCCCCTAGAGTCTATATTCACTCTCGAACAAGTATTAGACGGAGATTGGTTCCCCATCGATATCGCACCTTTTTTTACGGAAAGTTGAGAGCCACTGATACTTAAATAGTTAGATGTTAAAAACTGCCAAAACCCCCCCTTATTAAGGGGTAATTAAGGGGTGATTTATCTTCAATTTAATTATAACCAGCGACTTAGTTCGAGGTTATCTCAAAATAATCTGGAGGACGAGCTTTTCCCTCATGTCTGATGTTTATCTAATTGGTGGCCCCAATGGTTCCGGGAAAACCACCGTCGCTAAAAAAATTTTACCCAACTTTTTAGGTGTTATCGAGTACGTTAACGCCGATGAAATTGCCGCCGGACTCTCACCTTTTAATCCTGAGTCGGTTGCTATCCAAGCAGGACGGTTGATGTTAGAAAGACTGATAACACTGAAGTGCCAAGGAATAGATTTTGCCTTTGAAAGCACCCTGGCAGCCCGACATTTTGCCCGTTTTTTGAGAGACTGTCGCAGTTCTGGCTATAGGCTCAATCTTATTTATTTTTGGCTACAAAGTCCAGAATTAGCTTTAGAGAGAGTTCACAGAAGGGTAGCCAGTGGCGGTCATAATATTCCTGAAGATGTGGTTCGTCGTCGTTATGAGCGGGGACGTATTAATCTCATGCAGTTGTATTTACCTTTGTGCGATACTTGGGTTATCTATGATAATTCTGGGGATGAGCCGCACTTAGTTGCTGAACGTCCCTTCAATCAACAAGTCATTATCTATGACTCCTTTATCTGGCAACAAATAACCGAGGCAGCCCATGACTGAACCAATTCTTGATAAATTATCGGAGCGAATCGATACAGGTGTTAGAATCGCAATCGCAGAAGCAATTGAGAGACACCGCCTCTTAGGAGAATCTATCAGCATTTTCAAAGATGGCCAAATCGTCACCTTAACAGCCGCGCAAATTCCGCCAAAACCTGCCAAAAAAACGGAAGTGTAAAAAATTGGTTGACTGTCTCAAATTTCACTATTCATAGAAACAGTTTCACCTATCCGAGGGATTTATATAGGACTTGCTGAATAAATGTGAAATATAGACGAGGTA
Source organism: Microcystis sp. LEGE 00066 (assembly GCF_015207925.1). NCBI lineage: Bacteria > Bacillati > Cyanobacteriota > Cyanophyceae > Chroococcales > Microcystaceae > Microcystis > Microcystis sp. LEGE 00066. Next base: position 7,221 of record NZ_JADEVX010000079.1, read on the forward strand.
AGGGTTTTAGGGTTCTGTTTTGCTCTCACAGGTGCAAGATTTTGAGAGAATCGTCGTTCAAAACCTTGCGTCTTCATCGGTCCGTGTCCTGTAGGGGCGAAGCATTCGGGCAATAACCTATCGGTGAAACCGTAGATTTTCTATCCGAATGCTTCGCCCGTACTTTTTCAGCAAACCCTATATAGATGTCGGTTTTAGCAAATTCCCGTTACGAAAATCAAAACTACATAGTATAATGGTACTGTTGTTTATTTTTCAAGGCTTAAATATGAGTTTAACAGAAAATCAAAAAAACCTTTTGCGATGGATAGTTAAAGAAGTACGGGCTGATCATATTCCCGAGGACTGTATTTGGTACATTACGACTCTTACAGATTGTGGTTGGGTTGATTACAAGGGTTCTGATAGCTTGCCTCCTGTCACATTCGCAACGTTCGATATATTAGAAGAATATGGTTATATTAAGTGGCAAAAAAAAGACTCGTATCAATACAAGGGCGCTCTAACAGGAAAAGCTTATGAAGCGGTTGATTCTAACTTTGACGAACCCAATCGCTCGGCTATTCGTCATCTAATTCCCTTGACTGAAGTTGAACATTTAGACTCCGAACTATGGGAGAGAGTCCGTTTTTCTGTGAGTGCGGGTGGAGATAATCCAAAAGCGTGGGATACTGCAATTCGCAATGCGACAGTGGTTTTAGAGGACCGCATGAGGAAACTGGGAAATATTGATAATATTAATCAAAAAGGGCTCTTCGGTTTGTGTTATGCAATGAACGGGGGTTATAAGGGATGGAACCCCTATATAGAAAGGCATTTAGCGATTTTTGTCAATTATTTTCGATCTAGAGCGAACTAATCAATTAAATCCCTTGCCAGATAAGGATTTAGTCGATTTATGCCCCCCTATCGAACCATACCAAGTAACGAAGAGCCTCAAAAAGCCACGGGTAATGGTATTGTTAACCTAATTTTTGGAAGCAATAAATCTGTACAAAAAGATCAGCTTCCATCAGAAGAATTAGAGGCATACCGTGATTTATATTCGGGTACAATGAAGCTTTTTCGTAACCGTTACGCGCATCGATTCATCGATCCTAAACCAGAGGAGGGTGGAGCAATTATCGTATTCATCGATTTATTGTTGAAGATGCTAGATGATTTAAATTGGGAGACAGAAAACGAGAATACATAAATCTCTAATTCTTGTCTAGTTTAACGGTGGATTACACTGACGCTAATCCACCCTACTTTAGGATAATTGTCTTCTAGCTTCGTAGAGGATGACAGCAGTAGCGATCGCAACATTTAAAGATTCCACACCACCAAAGAGGGGAATTTTCACAGTTTCATCGGCTAAAGTCGCTAATTGGGGTGATAAACCAGCCCCTTCATTGCCTAATAATATTAAAGTCGGACGGGTAAAATCAATCTCCCAGTGGTTTTTGGTGGCTGTGGGTAAAGTCGCGATCGCTTTTACCCCCTGTGCTTGATATTTTTTCACCAAAGCCGATAAATCCGATTCTACCACTAGGGGCGATCGAAACCATTCCCCGGCGGAACTGCGGATCACTTTCGGGTTATCGATTTCGACGCTATCGAGACTTAACCAGATACCCTGTACTTCCGTAGCCACAGCAGTGCGGATAATAGTGCCGAGATTACCCGGATCCTGCAATCTTTCCAAAACTAAGCCCAATTGTAGCGGATTTTGGGGGATTGGATGAAGGTGAGTACGGGAAATAGTAGCAATCACACCATCGGGATTAACCGTGGTTGCTAGGGAAGCGAGGACTTCCGGTGAAACTATCTCGACTCGTTTCGCTTGATTTTGAAACTTTTCTGCTAATTCTGCCTGTCTTTGCTGCCACTTTTCAGTATAACAAACCGTTTCTAGGGAACAATTCACGGCTAAAGCCGTCTCTAGTAAGTGCGTTCCCTCAATTAAGGACAAATTCTGCTCCTGTCGCTCTCTAGTGCGGTGTAGCTTGCGAATTTGCTTGATTAAAGGGTTTTGAACACTGCTAATCATAGCCAACCGGATTTTTCACCCCGCTAGGGCTGCCCTAAATAACTACGTTTTGAGGGAGATAATGCGGAACTCGGGACTTGAACCCGAAAGTCTTTGCAGACACTAGAACCTGAATCTAGCGCGTCTACCAATTCCGCCAGTTCCGCATTTTTCTTTCACAATCTCCCATTATACTATCGGACGATCCATAAGTCAAGATAGTTGAGATAATTAAGATAAAAATCGTTTTTCGAGGTAGAATCACCGATAATTCGTTCAAAAATCTGATAAAATGCAGTCTAATTTTACCGAAGCTTTCCTTAGCCAAGACTACCAACTAAGATAAATGAATGATCCTATGACTATCGATATCGAGCATCCCTATTTAGAAATTCAAGGTCGTCACTCTCTCAAGGGTGAAGTTAAGATCAGTGGTGCCAAAAATGCCGCTCTAGTGATTATGGCGGGAGCTTTACTCTGCTCCGACGAGTGCCAGATTAGTAATGTACCTGCTCTAGCCGATATCGAGCGGATGAGCCAAATTCTCTCGGCTTTGGGCGTGCAAGTCCGTCACACCGGAGATAGACTAGAGATTGATGGCAGAGACCTCAAACAAGCTCAAGCACCCTACGATCTCGTCTCCCAGTTGCGAGCCAGTTTTTTTGCCATTGGACCGATTTTAGCCCGTTTAGGAGAAGCAAAAGTTCCCCTCCCCGGCGGCTGCGCCATTGGGGCCAGACCAGTGGATCTGCACGTTAGAGGCCTACAGTCAATGGGTGCAGATGTATTAATTGATGGCGGCATGGTACACGCCCACGTTAAAGGGAATGGTCGTCTGAAAGGGGCGAATATTTATCTGGATTATCCCAGTGTGGGAGCGACGGAAACCCTAATGATGGCGGCGACTTTAGCGCAAGGGGAAACCATTCTCGGTAATGCGGCCCAGGAGCCAGAGGTGATTGATTTAGCCAATTTTTGTGTTTCCATGGGGGCAAAAATTCGCGGTGCCGGGACCAATACAATTGTTATTGAGGGAGTTTCCCGTCTGCACAGTACCGATTACAGTATCATTCCCGATCGCATTGAAGCCGGGACTTTACTGATAGCTGGGGCGATTACCCGCTCAGAAATTAGTCTTTATCCCGTAATTCCCAGCCATTTAGCTTCGGTAATTGCCAAACTGCAAGAAATCGGTCCGGAAGTGGTGGAAGATGGTCCTAATCGTCTCCGGATTATCCCTAAAGACTTAAAAGCCACCGATATCGAAACCCTGCCCTATCCCGGTTTTCCCACGGATATGCAGGCCCAATTTATGGCTCTATTAACTTTAGCCGAGGGCAGTAGCGTGGTTAATGAGACGGTTTTTGAAAATCGTCTGCGTCATGTGGCCGAATTAAAGCGTCTGGGAGCAGATATAAAGGTCAAAGGAAATGTGGCTTTAGTGCGCGGTGTGCCTTTCCTGTCTGGGGCGCCGGTGATGGCCACGGATCTACGCGCTTCGGCAGCTTTGGTGGTGGCAGGATTAGCAGCCCAGGGGACTACTATTGTGCAGGGACTCCATCACCTCGATCGAGGTTACGATAATTTAGAGGGTAAATTAAGAGCATTAGGGGCAAATTTACGCCGGGTTGATCCTTTAGCCTTAGAATTGGCTACCCTGTCCCCATCTTAACGGGATGATTAGTTATCGCTGTTCTATCAGTTTTAAGGATTCCCGTGAGCAACAATATAGAACAGCGTTAATCGTGTTTAGTTGTTCTATATTGACGGAACCTTTCATCAGCGATCGCATTTACCAAATCTTAGCCATTACTAACACAAACCCCGGCAATTCTGGATCACCACTAATGGTTTCAGGAGCATTTAAAATCTCCGGTTCTCGATGGGGACGATAAATATAGACTTGGCGATTTTGGCGATCTATTAACCAACCCAATAAAGTACCATTGGCAATATATTCCTCCATCTTTTTCTGCAAACTGGATACTGTATCACTAGCAGAACGTAATTCAATGACAAAATCGGGACAGATGGGGGCAAAAGAGGCTTTTTGTTTTTCTGTTAAAGCATTCCAGCGTTCTAATTTAATCCAAGCGGCATCCGGTGAACGAGTCGCGCCATTGGGCAGCGTAAAACCCGCACTGGAATCAAACCCAAGCCCCGTTCCATCTAGTTCTGACCAACTCCCCAGTTGCACAGCTATATTAAGATTGCGATTACCCGTATCTGAAAAAGCAGGGGGCATAACGATCACTTCTCCACTAGCGCTGCGTTCAATGCGTAAATCTCGATTGGCTAAACAAAATTCATAAAACTGCTCCTCCGTCATCGGCATAATCCAAGGAAGATCAATCATCAAAGGAGCCGAGGTCGCTTGTACAAGTAGTGTCGTCATATTTTCCCCCTATTCAAGAATTACATGAGTTAACAACTGAATGCCCTTCAATCTTAACTTAGCTCTAGTCATCGGCATTATTGAATACTAAAAGATAGAAGGCGATCGCTCTTAACCTTGCCAAAGAAGCCTGGCTCTTCTGGTTTCTGTGTGAAAACGAGGTGTATACTGATAGAATATCCGTCAAAATAGCGCTGAAAGTATTGCCCGATAAGCATTTCACGATTCCATAAGCAAAAATTATCAGACAAAATCGAGAAGAGCCGAAGCCTGACGGAGAGGAATGTAAATATTTATAAAAATGTATTTTAGAATACTTTTTTTGGGGAAAGTATGTAATTTTTTGTTGTCCGTCTTTTCAGAAAAAGAAACCACAAAAGTCTCCTAATACCATCAATAAAATTCCACAATCCCCCTTCATTAATTGGAGTGGTTTTTATCAGTTGTCATACTAAATCCGTTGAGTAACGCACAGAAAACGGGTTTCTCCGAGAAACCCGTTTTCTATCCGCAAGCAAGATTTGAGCATAATTCAGCCGACAAACTACCATTAATGCTTGGGGATAGTTTTTCCTAGCTTAGGGGGACTGAAAGTTTAATTTTCCCTGAATCTTTCTAACAGTTCTGAGCGAGATAAATTAGCCAGAGAAAGAAGTAACCCGGTGCGTTCCGAGATAGGAAGTTGGGCAATCTGTTCCACCAGACCAGATAATTCTGCATCTAGGGGGCCAAACCGTCCTTCCAGAAGACTGGTTATCAGCGATAGTTGTCCTTCTAAACTGCCTCGTTGTATCCCTTCTTGTATCCCTCGTTGTATCCCTTCTTGTATCCCCTCTTGTTTCCACTCTTCTCGTTGTTGTAAATAAGCTGGTGATAGGTTCATAATGTCCTCCTGTTCTTCGGCACTTAAATTATCTCTTAATTCCAAACTCTTGCGCCAGTTGGCCAGAATTTCCAGTAAATTCTCTTGGAAGGGATTACCTTCAGGCAATTGCACTAATTCTTCTACTGCTCGTTTCTGTGTCCCTCCTTTCCCTAGCACCCTCAACCATAAAGTCTCCTCATTGACTGGTAATTGATGGATGGCGACGATTCCTGTTTTGAACAGGCTAGGGGAAAAATAAACTCCTTTTCCCCATTCCTCTTTCATCCCCTCTTCCGGTAGGAATGAAGGGGGGATTCCCACGACTTCTTCAATCATTCTCGCTGAAAAAGTAGGCGTTAAAATCCAGAGAACTGGTAGTTCAGCTTCTGTTAGAGTTTTGTTTGTCCGTTTCGCCTTCCTCAAGACCTCGCCATGAACCGCATATAACTTTGAGATGCAACTGCGAATCTCTACCTCGGAGGGTGGGTTACGGAAAGGTTCAAATAAGCAGCAAGTCGCCGCCATTTTACCAAGTAACCCCAAGGGTAATTCAGTCCTTGATGCTGAACTGGCTGGTTCAAACCAGACATCGATTTCTTGGACTTCACTCTTGACTTTCTTGCTCTTTTTAATCGTCCCTAGAGACGCTAAGAGTTCTTCTAAATATTCCTTGGCAAATTGGTCGTGAATTTGGCGAGTCATTGCAGGGGATAATTAATCCGAGAAAGTGCATTAACAATCTTTTTGGATCATAGCAAGTTTTGAGAATTTATCTTTTTAATCTCTTCGGGTCTAATTCCCCGCCGCTCGCGGCGTACAATAGAAAAATGAGTGAATACATCCATAAGAGCCATAATGTAAGTGTTTTGCTATATCATTTAGTGTTCCCAGCCAAATATCGTAAAGCCGTTTTCGACGAACAGGTAGATAGCTTGTTGAAAGAAGTCTGTCTAGAGATGGAAAAACGATACGAGATAAAGTTTGTAGAAATTGGAGTGGATAAAGATCATGTGCATTTTCTGGTGCAATCAGTACCGACCTATAGTGTGACAAGGATAGTGACAATGATTAAAAGTATAACGGCGAGAGAAATTTTCAAAAAGTGTCCTCAAGTGAAAAAGCAGTTGTGGGGAGGAGAGTTTTGGAGTGATGGATATTACGCAAGTACGGTAGGAAAGCATGGGGATGAAGGTATGATAGCGAGATATGTAAAAGAACAAGATAAAGAATACCTGCAGCTACACCAAAATCTACAATTGAGTCTATTTTGATTCTGATACCCCGTCCGCTTGCGGCGGGGTAGTTCATTCAACAGCACCAGTGGGCGAACCAATCGGCTCTCTTATTCTTTGTGTGACAAGTTTAACTTATATAATAGCGATCGGTATTTGTGTTCTTTGTGTCTCTGTGGTTCTTCACACTCATTGCTTAAAGGCCCCTTTTCAAGTTCCCCAGAGCTTAGTCACCAATATTGCGAAAGTGACGGAAAAGGGATAATCTTGCGATCAATTGCCCAAAATAAAGGCTAGAATCGAAATATAGTATCGATCGCTAGAGATTTTTCATGAATTACAAAAAATTTTGCTTGGCTTTTTTGCTGTCCCTTATCCTCATCAACACTGGATTAGTTATGCCTAGTTACGCAGACGCAAGAGAATTGAGAACAATTACCGTAACGGGGGAAGGAATAGAAAATATCGCCACTTCTCAAGCAATAGTGCGCTTAGGGGTAGAAGTTCAAGGCAAAGAAGCGGGTAAGGTGCAGCGGGAAACCGCCAATCGTAGCGATGCGGTGGTTAAATTTCTCCGTTCCCGTCAAGTGGAAAAATTGGAAACCACTGGCATCAGTTTACAGCCCAATTACGACTTCAGCAACAATCAAAGACGTTTAATCGGTTATATCGGGGCTAATTTGATTAGTTTTCAGATTGATATAGCCCAAGCGGGGAGTTTAATCGATGAAGCGGTGAAAGTCGGGGCAACACGCATCGATGGGGTCAGTTTTACTGCTGGAGAGTCAGCGATCGCATCTGCCCAAAGAACCGCTCTCATCAAAGCCACGGAACAAGCTAGAGAACAGGCTACAATCGTGTTACAAGCCCTCGGTTTAGTGCCGAAAGAAACGGTTTCTATCCAAGTGGGTAATACCAGTAATCCCGTGCCAATAGCCCGCTCAGAAGCGGTTTTTCGGAGTGCCGATGCTGCCAGTAGCCCGGTTATCGGAGGGGAACAAACCCTGCGCGCTGCTGTCACCCTCGAAATTAGCTATTAACATCTGTAGCTAGAGACAACTAACTACACATATCTAAACACCTCTTGCCTCTTGCCTCATCAAACTGTCCCCCTCATCCGTGAATTGTCCTAACTTTTTACCCACTGTTAGGGAGGGATTGAGTGAAGATACCTCCCTTGCTCTCCTCGAAAACATCCAACAAATTGCCATCGATAGCCCCATCTATCCTCGATCGATTCTAACTACCTATAGTCAACAAGGGCAAGGTCAACCGCCCTTTGTTCTCCTGCACGGTTTTGATAGTTCCCTGCTGGAATTTCGGCGTTTACTACCTTTACTCGCCCAAAATAGGGAAACTTGGGCGATAGATCTGCTCGGCTTTGGTTTTACTGAGCGATACCCAGATTTAGAAGTATCTCCGAAAACTATTAAAAGCCATCTTTACCATTTCTGGCAAACTGCGATCGCCGAACCGATAATTTTAGTCGGTGCTTCCATGGGGGGTGCAGTGGCCCTAGATTTTGTCCTCTCCTACCCGGAAATAGTGGCGAAATTAGTCCTGATTGACAGCGCAGGACTAGCTAACCCCCCAGTTTTGGGTAAATTGATGTTTTCTCCCCTCGATAAGTGGGCAACTAATTTTTTAGCCAATCCCCGCGTGCGTCAAAATATCAGTCGTACCGCCTATTTTGATGCAACTTTGGCCACTGTTGATGCTTGCACCTGTGCCAATCTGCACCTGAATTGTCCCCACTGGAGTGCGGCTTTAATCTCCTTTACCAAAAGTGGCGGTTATGGGGCATTTTTGCCGAAATTAAGCCAAATAAACCGAGAAACGCTGATTATTTGGGGAGAAAACGATCAAATTTTAGGCACAAAAGACGCGAAGATATTTCAGCAGGCCTTACCCAATAATCAACTGGTCTGGATTCCTCGCTGTGGTCATGTTCCCCACCTCGAAAAACCGGAACTTACCGCGGCCGCGATAGTTAAATTTGCGAACTAAAAACTTATAATAGGATTATTTGACCCTATAGTGCCAACTTTTATGAAATTTTTGCCGATCGCTCTCGCTACATTCAGCCTTTTGAGTTTATCTGTCAATATTCCCGCTAGTGTAGCCACACAACAGCTTTTTTGTCGAGGCCGCATGAATAACGGTTGGTCCTATTCAGCAGAATTTATCAATGGACGTTTTGAGCGCATTCGCTGGACACGCTCCGGTCAACCTCCCCAAGTTTCTAGTCTTAGTTTTAAAAATACTAACAACAAAGGACAACCGATTTATCGGGGCAGTTTATTCGCCGCAGTCAGTGTCACTCTGATAGACTTATCGAAAGGAGATGTCCGTCCCGGTTCGCAAATTTCCGTGGGAGTGGAAGAATGGGGTTGGTCGCGGGGAAACTGCGGTCTTAACAGATGAACAACTTCGGTGAGAAGGTGAGTTTTATTTGGAGTATCGCGGATTTGATCCGCGATACCTTTAAGCGCGGCAAATATCAAGATGTCATCTTGCCTTTCACCGTGCTGCGTCGCTTCGACTGCGTGTTAGAGCCGACCAAAGAGGAGGTCTTAGCAGCCTATAACCATTATAAAGACAAGCTCGACAACCTCGATCCCCTCCTCTGCAAAAAATCAGGATTTGCCTTCTACAACCCCAAATAAAAATCATTTTGTCTTTGGTATAGTTAAACATTCAATATTGTCTTATCACTTTTTTGAAAATGATTTAGGATCGCTAAGTATCTAAGCACAATTAATTACACATCTAAGCCACTACTCCGTCAGACTTCTGCTGTGAGTAAACAGTGAACTGAAAACTCAAATCCGATCCCTAATAGCTGTATCCCGTCTCCCGTCTCGGAGTCTCCTGTCTCGACTAGGAAATTAATTTTGCACGACTACTTATATTAAGTTGACGCTGATATTCTAGAAATATTCATTCTGGCGAAAAAACTCGGCAAATGCCACTAATATTGAGTCTTTCAGACTGTAGCGGCTGGCATTGCTGGCATTTCGAGGGTCAGTTATCCCAGCGATAACTACCTGGAAATAGCTCCGCATCCCCATAAAATTCAGTTGTTTGACTTCCATTCCCCCGAAACCCACTATTCAAACCCTTCACTTGATTTTGAAAGGCAAGAGTAAGACTGAGTCTGTATTCTGTGCTACCGTTTGCCTTGGGAATTACTGAAAAGCCATTAACGCCTCTTGCCAAAACAGACCACAACCTGATAAACTTGTTAGACTAGGGTTTCAGGGAATAGAATTGGGCGATTTACCCCTAAGAGGGATTGACTTTCACGAAGTTTTATGATTGCCAACTGGAAAGTCCCCGAAATCTGGTGATTAAGAGTTTTAGCCTGTTGGCTACTGGACTGACTAAGCAGACCTAACAAATTCAACTGTATGATACCGAGTCAAGACATCGGCGAGGCAGTAGATTCAGTCAGAAAAACTGACGCACAAGACTTCTCTAATTTAATGCCTAGACCTGGCTGGTAACAAGTGGCGGGTTTAGGTAAAGGTTGTTTTTGGTATTGAACCCCGATTCTTGTGGTTATTTACCCGCTTCAGTAATTGCCAATAGGGATTTTAAGCCCATAATTGGTTGAAAATTTCTATTTATTCGCAAAAATCCCCAGTCGCTCCCTGTACTAATCTTAGAGATCGACTTCATGATCAGTAATTTTCCCCAACCAATTCTCTGGAAATCACCTTCCAGGACAATTTAGTTATTTTATGAGTAGCAATGCCTTAATCGATCGTGAGCATCTAATCGAACTGTATAATCGAGGTGAACGCAACTTTGCGGAAGTCAGACTTAGCAGAGTCAATTTAAAGAGACAGTGTTTAAACCAGATTAACCTAAGTCATAGTTACTTAAGACAAGCCAATTTAACCGAAGCTTGTTTAATTAACGCTAATTTCAAGGCTGCTGACCTAGAAGAAGTCAATTTAAGCAAAGCTTGTCTTATCGATGCTAACCTGACTAAAGCCGCTCTTTCTGGGGCAAATTTGCACCAAAGTAACCTAAGCGGCGCAATTTTGAGTAATACTGTTCTGAAAAAGGCTGATTTAAGTTCTGCCTGTTTAATTCACAGTAGCTTACTTTTTGCTCAACTGTTCAAGGCGAATCTGGAAGCGGCTAATCTCACCTCAGCCACTTTAACCCATGCTATGGTGGGGAAAGCTAACCTAAAACGGGCTATTCTCACTCGTGCTATTCTTAGCTCTGCTAATCTTAGCCATGCTAACTTAAAAGATGCTAACCTAATTCGAGCCTATCTCTATCAAGCTAATCTGGAAAACTGCCACCTTCAATACGCCGACCTCAGCTATGCCGATTTGCGCGGGGCGGATTTACGCGGGGCGGATTTACGTTATGCTAACCTAGAAGGAGCTAATCTGACGGGAGCTAACCTCAATTGTAGTGATTTTGAGGGAGCTAACTTAACCGGTGCCGATTTAAGCAAAACTGACGCGAATAAAGCCAATTTTCGCCAAGCTAACTTAACCGGTTGTAATCTTCTCGGCGCTAATTTAGCCTCCGCTAACCTTTCCGGTGCTAATCTACACCAAGCGGGATTACTCTTGAGTTATTTAGTGGGAAGCAATCTTAAACGAGCTAATCTCAAACGAGCTAATTTAATCGGGGCGATTTTAACCGAAAATAATCTTCTTTCCGCTTCCCTTGAAGAAACTATTCTTCCTAACGGTAGTCGCGGTAATCTCCTTTCCTAATATTCCTAGAAAAACCTGGTTGTAGAGACTTTTCCGCCAAGATTTCTATAACCGTGGGGTTTTTCTTCAGCAAAAGGGAGAGCCGGAGTTGGGAGTGGGAATTATGAATTATAAATTATATAACTCTTGAAAATTAGTTATATGTTATAGTGGTGAGTTAAATAATTTTACCCAAAAAATTAGTTAATTAGTACAGTAGTTCTAATTGAAAACCTGAAGTTTAACTTTTAACTCAAAACTCTTTAGATATGCTTTAATTTGGTTGTCAAAACCTCTTTATTTAAGCAGCACAAACTTTCTCAATTATGGTTACTAAGTAGTCGGACATAAATTCTGTTGTCTATCTTAAGAAATGTAAATTGCCGTAATTCTTACTGACGACCGACGACCGACTCCTTACCCCACAGTTAACTTTACTTTTTTCCAACTACTTATCAGGTATCTTCTTGATCAGAAATCACTTTATTTATTCACCCTTTTGCCTCTTGCATAAGTGCTTGTCCTCATAAGTAGCCTATACTCAGCGGATTTAGGATCAGGTGACGAAACTGGCATTTTCCCCTAATTCAAGGGAAAAACCCCGCATGACTTCCAGAAATCACCGGGGTTTTTAGGAAGAATAGGGATAGGGAAGCAGGGTGAGAGCATCTCAAACGCTATTGACAATTGGCCAATTTTGTGATCCGCATGGGCATTTCAAGTGATACCAGTCAATCAAAATAGTTAGGAAATCGACCAAATGGGTGGATTTTTGCCTAACAATTGAGATGGCCAATTCTCCTCAAATATGCCTGAATCGCTCTCTGGGTAAGCAACTCACATAAAGTTCATTTTGTCAAGGCTTGTTAAGATGCGCTTACCCTGGATAGGGAAGGAATTTAACCCTCGGTTTCCTCTCTGGTTTGGATAAACAGAATCAAGAGGAAAACGGTGGGGACTAGGACGAATAGGATACTAGCGATAAAGCCGAGATTATTTACTTGCATGAGTTAGCTCCCTCTGTGACAACGGATTTACATAAAGATTAACTCCTAGAATATCATCCTGGAGAAGCCAAGGCGTTGCTGATTTGAAAGGGAAGTGGGAAGTGGGGAAGTGGGAAGTGGGGAAG
>NZ_JADEVX010000007.1:0-53192 GCF_015207925.1 Microcystis sp. LEGE 00066
CTATTGTGGACGGTTTGAGTGTGGCTTTTGTTATTTAAAGTTCTAATTAAGCCAAAATCTGCTAACTTGTATTGTTGATTAACCTTGAGGATATTACCCGGTTTTAAATCTCGATGGACTTTATTTTATCCATGAAGATAATTTAAGCCCTGGGCGACTTGAGCAGTAATATTTTTAATCTCATCCGCTGACAAACCGCCTTTGGCGATGTGATTTTCTAGGCTACCCTGTGCCAATTCCATGACTAAATAAAGCATTTCTGTATTGAGAAAAGTAAATTCCCCCACTGAATAAGCCTTAATTAAATTAGAATGTTCTAACTTTCTGGCATTTGTTAATTCAATTAATTTATCATCGCTACTTTCGGGGATAACTTTAATGGCAACTTCTTGAACCGATGTATTTCTGACCATTTCACTAGCATGAAATACACCACCAAAACCACCCGCACCGAGAAACTTATTAAGACGATAGGGGCCTATTTGTTGCCCTTCTAACATCTTCATCATTTGGTCTAGCATAATAATAACTCCTGAATTAGCCAATTTTTACGTTGTGTAACTATCCTATTAAGTGAGTGGTTATAACGAAGGCAGAGGGCAAGAGGCAAAAGCTTTATCGAAATGTGTAATTAATTTTGCTTAGGCACTTATTAAAGTATAAGATAGATGTGCCTTTGATTGGGTGCATCTCATTTTTGTAAATCTACTAATTTGGGATTTTTCAGGGGAAACTTTCTCCTAAAATTGGGCGTTACTTTCGGTTTTATCACTCAATACAAGGAGCTTCTAGGTTCTGTGTGATAAGTTTAACTTACTCTATGATCGATCAATCTTTGTGTCCTTTGTGTCTTTGTGGTTCCTTCCACTCCCTCGCTAGGAGGAATGTATCTTAGAATACATTTTACCCAGCAAACCTAAGAGATCCGAACAGCTTACTAAGAGCTAATTTCACGGCCGAGGTACTCAAGCTTATCGAGAACAGATTGAAGCAAAGATCGCCGCTGCTCGACGACAATATCTAAGTTAGCCAACATATACTTTACCTCTTTGTAGGCATTGTCCAGCAAGGTAAGTAATAATTCGCGATCGCCTGCGATGTCTTTTTCTGATGGGGTGCGGGTCCGTTGGGGCAATAAGTCCGCCGGTGGAGAAGGAAGGGAGGGCGATCGCTCGGACTCTAGCTGTTGAATCGTTTGTTGTAGATTTTCAATCACCCCATACATTTCCATCGGGTCAAAAACCCTTAACAGACTGGTTTGTGTAACAATGCCCAACCCCCGACCCCAGTTCCAAGAAACCACCAAACGCCCCACCCGCCGTTTTTGCATTTCCTGATGGGCCGTCCACAGGGAATCCTCGGGACTGAGGAGAAATAAGGGCGTACTCATCACCGTCTGGGCCCTAGTTTTGTGCAGATCGATTTGAACTGCTTGAAACTGGACAAGATCTCGCTCTGTCACAATACCAACGGGGTAGTCATTATCTTCGGAATTTCTCTGGGTGATCACCACACAACTGACACGATGTTCCGCCATTAACTGGGCCAATTGCCGGACTGTGGCGGTGAGTGGGGCCTGTACCACTTGACTGGTCATCACATCCGATACGCGACGAAATCGCAATAGATTGGCCGGACGCAATATCTGGCGAATACTTTCATGGGATATCACCCCGACTAATTGTCCTTGGTCATCCACAATCGGCAAATGGCGAATGCGGTAGCGCCGAAACAAAAACAGGGCAGCAAAAATGTCTTGAGCAGATTGCTGGGGTAACGTGATCAGGGGATGCACCATCACATCAGCAACGGTTGTCTCAGTCAGGTTAATTCCTTGGGCGGTGAGTCGCACCACATCCCGTTCTGTCAAAATTCCTAATAACTCTTGTCCTTGCACCACCAGCAGACAGCTAACACGCACCTCTCCGGCTGGAGCAGCTAGAGGGGATAGGTCATCGGTGAGCAAACACAGACGACTATGGGCCTGACCGATCATGGCGATCGCATCTGCTAGGGAAGTGGTTGGCGGCACCGTCAAGGGTTGGCGATTGATCGCCTTTTCCAGATCAGGGGCCCAACTCAGAGGTGTATCGAGGGACATCAGCACCATCCTGCGATCGCAAAGGACAAGATAGACAGAACAGTCACTGGGCAAAGAACCCAGACTCTCAGAGTTGCCAAAACCCGTTCTAAAACTATCTCAAAGTGTAGCGTCATTTAACTTTTTCCTAAAAGATGTAACGTTTTGTTACAATTTTTATTAAACTCGTAAAGATTTTAGACCCACTTCGGTGTATCATAGAGGGATGTAACAGGTTAAAGCCTGAAACTTTTTATTTAGGGGTTATTCAGCCTCTAATGGTTTCAGGAGCGGCATCACCAGACGCTGGGGTGAGTACTTCCGAGTTATGCTCGGACTGAGGGGTTACTCCGGAAATTCTGGACACCTTTCCATAAAGTCGATCCAGCACTCGCTTTACGGAAATACGCTGCCATGGTAGACCGCGTTTGGTGGTGTAGCCCTGTTCATTAAGCCAATCGGCGATCTTCTGCAAGGATTTCCCTGATTTGTGATGACGGCGAATCAGTTCAATGACCCGGCACTCTTCCGGATCATCCACTAATTCACCATCGATCGATCGTTGTCCAAAGGCAGGGGAGCCGTAGCCCGCATAACCACCGTTGCTTGCTTTTGCTTGTCTGCCTTGTTCTAGCCGCTCCCAGGCAGATAAATCTTTGGAAGGGGTCGCTGTCATAGGGTATCTAAATGCAACAACTTGCAAAACCATATTATCGCAACTTAACGTCGCAAATTTGTTTTGATTGGGGGCAGCCGATGACGACTTGCAAAGTAAAACCCGCGCATGAGCAGGGACTAGATGTCACCATCGATGTCTGGGACAACCAAACTATAGACGATACCCCCGGGAGGCGGACAAAGTTAAAGGGTCAAAGGCCAAGCATTTTTAGATGAGGAGCGGTTCAAAGCTGAATTTATCTTGTAAAACCCAGCGAGCAGAGAATTTGTCCTAAGTTACACAGCATCAATTTGGAGATATAAACATGGGTACGGCTACATTTATTCAAGATGAAACTGAATTTGATTCCCTCTTAAAGAGTGAATCTCTGTTGGTGGTAGATTGCACGGCAACCTGGTGTGGACCTTGCAAACTGGTGGCACCGTTGATCGATCGATTGGCCGATGACTATCGCGATCGCGCCAAAGTCTTCAAACTTGACCTGGACAGTAACAAACCCGTGGCCAAACGCTTTGGGATTAGAAGTATTCCTGCTGTCATGGTATTTAAACAGGGGGAATTGATAGAAACATTAGTTGGGGTTAAACCCTATGAAGAATTTACGGCAGCCGTAGAACGACAATTATAGTCTTCCACCACGAACGAACACTCTGGGCAAACGTCCGACGTTGACTCTTTCCTTCTCACACCACTATTCAATTTTGAGGTATGGCGATGAACAAGCTTATAGAAATTCGGTGTCCCAACTGTGGCAGCGTAGCTCAACGGCTCTTGAGCGATCGCTTACCCGCAGGATATAAGTGTCCGGCCCGACAGGTTGCTCAGACGGAATGCCCAGTGTGTGATTATTTCATCGCCATGTGTTGGCAAAATGGCGCTGTGCTGGAGGCCTATGCTCCAGGCATTCAGGGGAACACAGCTGCGGCCATGCCGCCCCAGCACCAACCAGCGATCGCCCATTGGTCTTTGTCATCTGTGTTCAAAGTGGCACTCAGCCCACAAGAGTCTAGGAAATTGCTATCGGGGCAACCCTAGTCAACTTTTGCATTTATACCAGTTCTTTCATTTAACCAAACCAAACCATATATGCTGCAAGCTCAAGAAATTATGACCCAAAACGTTGTCACCATTCGTGGTTCGGCAACGGTTGCCGATGCCGTGAAATTGATGAAAGAAAAAAAACTGCGGGGTTTGATTGTCGAACCGCGCCATGAACAGGATCCTTATGGAATTGTCACCGAAACCGACATCGTTTACAAAGTGGCGGCCTTTGGCCACGATCCTAAAACTATGCGGGTCTATGAAATTATGGCCAAGCCCTGTGTGGTTGTCAATCCCGAACTGGGGGTGGAATATGTAGCCCGGTTATTTGCTCAAACCCGCATTCGCCGCGCCCCCGTGATTCAGGGTAAAACTTTACTGGGTATTATTTCTGTCAGTGATATTCTCTTCAAGAGCGATTTTGTCGAAAAGCCCAAGCGGTTGTTCATTGAAGATGAAATTGAAGCAGCCCGGGAAGACGCACGGGCAATTTGCGCGGCCAAGGGTGAGACCTCTCCCGATTGTGCCGCGGCCTGGGATGTGGTTGAGGAACTCCAGGCCGAAGCCTCCCATCAACGGGCCAAAAAACAGGGGAGTAACTCATTTCAGGCTTACTGCGAAGCCAATCCCGATGCCTTAGAGTGCCGCATTTATGACGATTAAATCCTTGCGGGTTTTGGGAGAATCGATCGCCTTGAGGATTTCGCTGATCGGTTTTCCCAGGCGATCGAGTTCTCGAACATTCTCCACCTTTTCGGATGGGAGATAGATCGAGCGCTTGCGCTTACCGAACTCAACTTGATCGGGAGTCTGTGGGTACTTAGAGTCTGCTGAATAAATCTAAAAACCTTGTTGGATAAGAATTTTAGACTTTTTTCCCATCAAAAAGTGCCAGACATTGGGGGGATCGGGCGGGAAATTTAGGCACTTTTTCCCTGAAAATTAGGTAATTGACCCTCTGAAAATGGGTAAAACCCTACACCCTACACCCCACACCTCACACCCCACACCCTGCCCCCACGAAAAACTTTTTCAGCAGACCCTACTTATGCCCCTAATTCCCCTTAGAGGAGATAATCAAGAAAAGTCTTGGCGATCACGGATAGTTTTTTATCCTTGGGATAAACCACATACCAATGGCGTTGGATGGGAAAGTCTTCCACGTCAAGGATGGTAAATTCCCCATTGGGAGGATCTAAATTTAAGACGTGCTGAGACAGAACTGAAATTCCTAAACCACCAGCGATCGCTTGTTTAATGGCTTCATTATTGCCGATTTCCAAACGCAGAGATACGGTGATGCCATGGTCGAGAAAAATTTGCTGTACTGCCCGTCTAATTCCCGATCCCATTTCCCGCATAATAAAAGGTTCCCCTTGCAGTCGTTTAATTGGAATTTTTTTCTGTCCCGCTAGGGGGTGATCTTTGCGAGCAATAACCACAAGGGGATTTTCCAGAAACGGTTGAATCTCCAGGTTTAGCTCTTGGGGGGGTTCGCTTAAAATATATAGGTCATCAACATTATTGATCATCCTTGTTTCTAGGTCTTGGTGATTGGTCAATTCTAGGGACACATCCACCCCTTGGTACTGTTGACAAAAAGGACCTAGGATCTGAGGGATTAAATATTGGGCTGTGGATACCGCCGCTAAACGCAGTTTACCCTGTTTAATGCCCTTGATATCGGCGATCGCCATCTCAAAGTTATCAAGATCCTTGAGGACTGCTTGACAGGTGACTAATAAACTGCGTCCGGCCTCGGTTAAATACAAACGTTTGCCTATCTGTTCAAATAAGGGTAAACCCACTGATTTAGTCAGTTGTTTCATCTGGGTGGAAACGGTGGGTTGGGTGATCGATAGTTCTTCAGCAGCCCTGGTGAAACTGCCATGACGAGCGGTCGCTTCAAAGACAATCAGTTGATGTAAAGTGGCGTGAATCAAGAGAGGCCTCTAGAGAGCTACACTTCTGTTACTGCCTTGAGGAGCTTTGCTAAACAGAAGCAGGAATGGAGGGGAACGAGTAAAAACCTCCCCACCCCGCTTATATCATAGGTTTAAATCAATACTTTTGTAAAGATATATCGATTTAAACTCAATTTATAAAATTTGCTTGTCAAGATATCCGTTCTAGTATAGATTTATAACAATCGATCTTTAAAAACCATAAACTTTTGTCTATCAAGGCTGGTCTCTCAACCGCCGGTTTTGTTATGGCAAAAAACCCTTTGCTCAGTTGGATTCTCATGGAAATAACCAATCGTATTCATTTTGACAATTTGCGGGGCGATATATTCGGTGGTCTAACAGCTGCCATCGTTTCTCTCCCTCTAGCTCTCGCTTTCGGTGTAGCTTCTGGGGCTGGGGCGATCGCTGGTTTGTACGGTGCTGTCTGTGTGGGTTTTTTTGCTGCCCTTTTTGGTGGCACCCCCACGTTAATTTCGGAACCGACGGGGCCGATGACGGTAGTAATGACGGCGATCGTGGCCAGTTTAACCGCCAAAAATCCCGAATTAGGCCTACCCATGGCCTTTACGGTAGTCATGTTAGCGGGCATTTTCCAGATTCTGTTCGGTATCTTCAAAATGGGTAAATACATCACCCTGATGCCCTATAGCGTTATTTCTGGCTTTATGTCTGGGATCGGGGTAATCCTGATTATTCTACAAATTCCGCCCTTTTTAGGGCAAGCCGCCCCCAAAGGAGGGGTTTTAGGCACAGTGCAGAAAATCCCGGAACTACTCTCTAATATCAATCCCCCTGAAGCCATTCTGGGGGCGATCACCTTGGCGATCATCTTCCTGATGCCCTCGAAATTCAAGCGTTTTGTCCCCCCTCAGTTATTAGCTTTGGTGATAGGAACTCTGATTTCGCTGTTTTTCTTCCAAGGTGCTGAAATTCGCCGGATTGGGGATATTCCCGTGGGTTTACCCACCTTGCAAATGCCCACCTTTAGTGCTGCCCAAATGATCACAATGTTGGTGGATGGGGCAGTTTTAGGGATGTTGGGTTGTATTGATACCCTATTAACGGCGGTAATTGCCGATAGTTTGACCCGTACCGAACACAAATCGAATAAAGAATTGATCGGTCAAGGTATTGGTAACTTAGTATCAGGAATCTGTGGCGGTTTACCCGGTGCTGGGGCCACGATGGGAACTGTCGTCAATATTCAAACCGGTGCGACCACTGCCCTTTCTGGCATTACTCGCGCTTTAATTTTATTAGTCGTCGTTCTCTGGGCCGCCGGTTTAACTAAGAGTATCCCCATGGCGGTATTAGCGGGGATTGCCCTAAAAGTGGGGATCGATATTCTCGACTGGAGTTTCCTGAAACGCTCCCACAAGATTTCTCTGAAAGGGACGCTAATCATGTACGGTGTACTGTTATTAACAGTATTCGTCGATCTGATCGTTGCTGTGGGTGTGGGGGTCTTTATTGCTAATATTCTCACCATTGATCGCCTCAGTGAACTGCAAGCGCAGGAAGTGAAAACAATCACCGATAACGATGACGAGATTCTCCTAAGTCCAGAAGAAAAAAGGTTACTCAACCAAGCTAACGGTCGCATCATCCTATTTTATCTCAGTGGTCCGATGATCTTTGGAGTCTCGAAAGCGATCGCCAGGGAACACACAGCCATGAAGGAAGCGGATGTTTTAATCTTGGACTTGAGTGATGTGCCTTTGTTAGGGGTGACAGCTTCTTTAGCGATCGAAAATGCGATTAAAGATGCGATCGATAAAAGTTTACAAGTCTTTATCGTTGGTGCCACCAGCAAAATCCAGCATCGTTTGGAACGTCTCGGCATTTTAGCCCAACTCCCCCCCGATCATGTGCTAATGGACAGAACCATCGCCCTACAACAAGCGGTAACTTTTGTCAAGACCCATCCTCACCAAGAACCAGAGGATTTTGAGGTTAATCAACTAAACAACTAATGCTTGTCTTGATCTGGGCAACCCCATCCCCAGCTTGACTGTCCTTGGGCGGTGGCCCTTTTTCCTATCCCCCAGTTTTATGACCACCTAAAATCTTTAACCCTCATTCCTTTAAACTCATGATTTTGTCCCATATTCTGCCTCCTTCGATCGGGGAGATAGCGGCTCCCATGACTCCGATCCCCTTGCTCGCCACCGTTGTGGCCGAGGATTCACCGATTATTCTCTCCGGGGTATTGCTGACGCTGGTGGTGATTTATCTGGCCAGCAAGCTCGGCGCGGAGGCCGCCCGACGATTGGATTTTCCGCCCGTACTGGGAGAACTGGTCGCCGGTGTGATCGTCGGCGTTTCGGCACTGCATCTGGTCATCTTTCCCGAAGGGGGGCTATCGGCCTCGGACTCGCTGATTATGACGGTACTGCAAGGATTGAATCAATTGGCCCCGGCTGCCGTAGACCGGATCTTTGAGTCCCAAAGTGAAGTGATTTCGGTTCTAGCTGAAATCGGTGTGATTATTCTGCTGTTTGAAATTGGCCTAGAATCCGACCTGCGACAACTCAAGGAAGTGGGAATTCAAGCCACGGTTGTGGCCTGTGTGGGGGTTGCGGCACCTTTTGCGGCAGGTACAGCCGGGTTAATGCTCGTCTTTCATGTGGCGGCTATCCCGGCGATTTTTGCAGGGGCTGCCTTGACAGCAACCAGTATCGGTATTACCTCGAAGGTGTTGTCCGAGTTAGGTCAACTCAAATCCAAAGAAGGGCAAATTATCGTCGGTGCGGCGGTGATCGATGATGTCCTCGGTATTATTGTTCTGGCTGTGGTCGCTAGTTTGGCCAAAACCGGTGAAATCGATGTGGTTAATGTTATTTATCTGATCGTCAGTGCCACGGCCTTTTTAATCGGATCAATTTTGTTGGGAGGTATTTTTAACAAAAGTTTTGTGGCGATCGTGGAGCGGCTGAAAACTCGGGGAAATATTGTTATTCCCGCATTTGTTTTCGCTTTCTTTATGGCATTTTTAGGCAATGCTATTCATCTTGAAGCGATTTTAGGGGCCTTTGCCGCCGGTTTGGTGCTTGATGAAACCGATACCCGCAACGAGTTGGATGAGTTAATTAAACCGATCGCCGATTTGCTTGTACCGATTTTCTTTGTGACGGTGGGAGCGCGTGCCGATCTCGGTGTTTTAAACCCAACGGTACCGGAGAATCGGGCTGGACTTTTGATCGCTGTCTTTTTGATGGTTGTGGCGATTATCGGTAAACTGGTGACGGGCTGGGCAGTTTTTGGTATATCTGGAATCAATCGCCTCGCCATCGGTGTGGGTATGATTCCCCGAGGTGAGGTGGGTTTAGTTTTTGCTGGGATTGGCTCGGCCAGCGGAATTTTGGATAAGCCTTTGGAAGTGTCGATTATTATTATGGTAATCCTGACCACTTTTCTCGCTCCTCCCTTCCTCCGAATTGCTTTTGGTAAGACGGAAGCTGTTGCCGAAACCCTAGCAAGCAAGGAGCGGGCTAATCCTATTCCTTAACTTTGATGGTAAAATCTGATTTTTTAGACGAGGCTGAAGCATTTTCAGCCTTTTTACAAATCTATGCTCAGGATAAGGGAGCGATCGAGGTAAGATTTGAGAGTATCTAATCTTTTTCCTATGTTCGAGCAGACATTTAAGAATATCGACGATATTCTCCGAAAAGAGGCGGGATGCGCGACGGAGTTGGATTACGCGGAACAGATATCCTGGATTCTCTTTTTGAAATATCTCGACGATCTGGAGGTCGATCGCCAGAATCGGGCATTATTGACAGAAGAAGACTACGATCCGTTACTAGACGAACCCTATCGCTGGTCGAATTGGGCCTACCCCAAGGACGCAAGGGGTGAACTGCTGAAAACCGCCAAGGTGGGGGACGATCTGATCGAGTTCGTCAATAGCGACCTATTTCCCTACTTTCAGGGATTCAAGGAATACGCAGAACCGGGGACGTTCGGGGCTAAAATCAGGGAAATTTTTGCGGGGGTGCGGAATAAGTTTCAGAGCGGGTACAACCTGCGGGAAGTTCTCGAAAGTATTGACCGGCTTCAGTTTCGCACGCAACAGCAGAAACCCGTTTTCTGTGCGTTACTCAACGGATTTAGTATAACTTGATATTACTAAGGCTGCGAATGTATGAAAACGCATCAATTGGGCAAAAGCTCAACAATGCTTTTTTAAGCTCCAAAAACCGCTATATTTGTAACCCAAAACAAATTAATTCTGATTAGAGTCAGTGTTTGTAGGCGCTTTTGCCGGTGGCGATTGATGTTCACTTATCGGAACTAGGAAGAACAATCTGTCTTTTACTTAGCTGTTGCCAAATATCTACTAGGAAAACTAGCAAGAATAGATGAACAGCACCTAGAAACTGATGTCTTTCAAAGATAAAGAAGAACTTGGGTAATAAGGGAACATTCGGTGGTTGTTGAAAACCTAAATACTGTTGTGCTTGTGCCACATAAGCATTAGATATTTGGGAGTAAAGAAAACAACCGTAGGCAAAAGCAGCAAATAAAGAGGCGAGTAGGGCGCGTCTGGATACCAGGAAATCCTGATAGTAGAGCCAGATAACACTGATCAAAATAAAAGGATAACCTATATAGAGATAGCGCTCATGAGTGCCACTGAGAAGAATATTAAAACCTAGGTAACTTAGTCCGTGGAAAAGGCAGAGAAGTGCCATTAAATAGGTAGGATTATATTTAGGGCTAATCGCCTCGGTTTTGGTGGCGAGAATTTGCCAAATCTTGATTAAACCTGTACAGAGAAGAAAACCCATGAAACCAGCATAGAGTAAAAACCCTGCTTGGTGAGGACTGATACCTTTTTTCCAGCTACCCAGTTGCAAATCCATAAAAGGTACTAAGGAGGAAGCGCCCGGTTCTAAACCGAGAAATATCCAGATATTAAAGCCATTTCCTGAGATTTTGTCACCTTGAGCAACACTAGACTTTAAGACAAAGAGGAAACTAGACTGAATCAGTCTGAGGGGAACTGCAAATAGGCTATCTAGGTAGAGGAAAAATCCGAGGCTTAAAAGTAGAGTTGCTCCCAGCCAGATTAAGCCTTTAGTCTGGTATCTTTGCTGGAATTTGTAACCTGTGGTCAGGATAACTAGGGCAAAAAAGGGTAGGGAAAAAATAAAAAGTTGTTTAGTGAGAATGAATAGGACTAAACTAAACATCCCGATGAGAAACCAGAGGATATTTTTGAGCAGGGTGTTTTTCTCACTCCAAGATTGGAAGAAACCAATGGTAGCCAAGAGGCAAAATAATAAGCCTACGTTGTCAATCTGTCCCCAGAGAGAACCTGCCGCCCAGAGAAATAGCACTAGGGTAATGGTTAAACCGATGATTACGGGGCGTTTGAATTTTAAGATTCTCGCTAGGTAGGTAAGAAGGAGAAAAATGACAGCGTCAACAAACGCTAGGTAAAAACGGAAGTAGTAGATAGCTTCGGTTTTTTCGCTAATTCCCAATAGGGATTTTATCGCCGCAATTACTCCGCCACTTGCTAGTACACCTATACTAGAATAGTCTGGGATTTTGCGAGGACAATCCATATATACTTTACCTGCTGCGAGACAATCCCCCCATCTACTAAATTGGAAGACATCGGTAACGTGATAAATGGGGAGAAAATAGACCAAAATAAAGGGTAGGGCCACTCCTAGCACATAGGCAAAGGGGATGAGGAAATTATTTTTTTCCCCTCGGTTAGTTGAGTCTAGAAAGTTTTTCATTATTTGGTAGGGTTTGCTGAAAAAGTCGCTCAAGTAATTGCAGGACTTTGCAGAACTGATACCATTTTTCTTTATTCGTGGCAGGTATCCCACTCCCCTCTCCTTTTCTGGGAGAGGGGTTCGGGGTGAGGGTAATTAACCATCTCTGCCATTACTTTAGAAAAATGGTATGAGAGGCATAATAACAGCAATGGGGGAAATAGTTTCTCGAGTGTTTCTCGCTTACTAGCATCAAGCCAAGATGTAAGATAGCTTTTAAGGCTTCTTCCCTTTTCGGGGCGAGTTTTTTCACGAGAGATTTTAATTCCCACCAAAGATGTTCTATTAATTAGCTCACCATTCAATTCTGATTAGGGTCAGTGGCTGCGGCCATTTGCATTCTCTGTACCAGATTATCGAGGGCTAATTCTAGATGTAAACCGGCATCTACGGCGGTCCAACCCTGTTCGGTTAGGTGTCGCCATTCAAAGTGTAGGTGCGGACCAGTAGAAACTCCCGTACTACCCACGCGACCGATAACCGCTCCCTGTTCCACCCATTCTCCCGGTTTGACGGTAATTTCCGAAAGGTGGGCATAACGAGATTCTTGACTACCATCGAGGTGACGCAAAATCACCGTTAATCCGTAACCTCCCAACCAGTCGGCGGTGGCCACTTCCCCCGCGTAGGCGGCTAATACAGGTGTTCCCATCGGTGCGCCTAAATCAGTACCCGCGTGCATGGCCCGATTCCCGCTGACTGGATGATTTCGCCACCCGAAAACCGAGGTAATTTGGGCGGGAAGAGCGAGGGGAAAAAGTAAATCGGTGCGTTGAGTTTGGTTAGAATCCGTGGGACTTAAACGGGTGGCCCGCTTATAGGTGGTCGCTTCGCTGATTGCCTCCACTTCCGCACGAGTCACCGGGGCCAAAGCTAATTTTACGCCATTCCATTCTGGGGGATTGAGGGCCACCACCTGACTGGGAATCACCGTCGGGGCAGCCAGACGTACCGGGGAGCTAGAAGCGACGAGAGTGGGGGCATAACGACGCAGGGAATTATTAGCGATAACCGGCTGATTTCGGGGCTGCCGTCCTACTCGCACGGCCGGATTAGGATTGAGACGTACCCGGGCCAGATTAACCGGGGGTAAGGGTTTGGCCACAGTGCTGACCGGCTGACGACGGGAGGCCCGGGCCGCCAGATTACAGCTACCTCCTACCAGTTGACCATTTTGGGCGATGGTTTGGCAACCACTGCGGCGCTCGGTGACAACAACGGAACTGGGGGGGTTAAAGTTTCTAGTATCGATAAAATTATTTTTACCGCCGGCCCGGGGGGCAAGGGTAGGCATATCGGTTCGAT
This sequence comes from Microcystis sp. LEGE 00066, assembly GCF_015207925.1. Classification (NCBI taxonomy): domain Bacteria; kingdom Bacillati; phylum Cyanobacteriota; class Cyanophyceae; order Chroococcales; family Microcystaceae; genus Microcystis; species Microcystis sp. LEGE 00066. Next base: position 12,868 of record NZ_JADEVX010000007.1, read on the forward strand.
GGTTTTCGGGGATAGCCAGACGGGGGGCAGGATTAGTATTTTCTTTGATAACAGGGGCTTTCAGAGTCGGGGCGGGATTTTCCACTACCGGGGTTTCGCTGCCAGTTTCGGAATTAGCGATCGCATTGGGAGCAAGAGTAATCAGACCGCTGACCACTAAACCGAGACCACTGCATAAACTCAGCTTCTTTTTTAAGGATTTTCCGAGGAAAAGTTTCAATATCACCGATGAAGGATACATAGGGCGGCCTCACTTCTCACAGTTTAGTCAAAAAAATATTTAGACTCAATTATAGCCGAGACTGACCCTACCTGCCGGTATATAGATTTCACTACTGGCATTGTCCGAGGTTAATTTAACTTTTAATTCCCCTCGATTGCTTACCCCCGTTATTATGCCCTGATAGCCCTCGAAAACTATCTTTTGACCAAAATTGGCAAAAAATTCTAAATAGGAATCTAATAGGGCTTTTATGCCGTGATGACAGTAATATTCATAGCCGTATAGGATAGCATCGCTGGTGAGAGAAGTTAACTGAGCGATCGAGGTGATTTTATTGCCAGTAAAAGCTTGTAAATTAATACCCGTGGGGGGGACAGGATTAGTCCAATTGAGGCCCACTCCGATGACTGCTTGCGGGATGTTTTGACCCTGAATACGGGTTTCTAGGTTAATTCCCCCTAGTTTGCGCCCTAGTAATACTAAATCATTCGGCCATTTGATTTTAACAGGTATTTCTTGACAATTCAGGTGATAAGCGATGCCCCAAACTGTAGCGAGAACGAGATGGGCAGATTTATCCACCTCTAAATCAAGATTTAAAGCCAAAGATAAATATAATCCTCCCGGTTCAGAAATCCATTCCCGTCCCCATTGTCCTCTCCCAGCACTTTGTTGACTAGCGGTCACCACAAAAGGCGGATTTTCCCCCGACTCTAATAATTCCCACGCTTTAGTATTAGTGGAAGGTAATAGCTCAAAGTGATGGATTTTGGGCATAAATTGGAAGTGGGGAGTATTTTCAGTGTTGCCAAAGGCACGGCGTAGCCGTCCAGTAAACAGTAAACAGTAATCAGTGACCTGATACGGCCATCCGTTGAGTATAGGCTACATATCAGGACAGACAAAAAGCAAGAGGCAAACGGCAAAAGAGGGAATAGATAATCAGTTTTTAATAACTGGATTGAGTATGAAAACTGACATATGATCAGTGATCAGTGATCACTGATCAGTGATCACTGATCACTGATCACTGATAACTGATTAGGTGCAGGGGAGAGAACGCAGGTACTCACTGAGGTGGGAACGTAAACCGATGCCATGGAAAAGCGGGCCACGACTGCCTAATTCGACGATACTGACGGCTGCCACGGGCATTTCAAATCGATCGCGATAACGGCCCACATCAATGCCCATCAGACTACAGAGCATGATCCGGATGGTGGCCTTGTGGGAAACGATCAAGATATTGCCATCACTGTGGGTGTGTTCAATTTCCTCCAAAACGGCTGCGGAACGACGGGCGATATCGATGCCCCTTTCCCCGTTGGGGGGAGCATTCCAAGCGGGATCCGTCAACCAGCGTACATAGAGATCATGATATTGATGGTCAATATCGTTGGGGTGCATTCCTTCCCAAAGACCATAACCGATCTCTTGTAATCCCTGCCGGATTTCTAATTTCAGTCCCACCGCTTCACAGAGAGGTTTAGCGGTTTGAATAGCTCTTTGGAGGGGACTGACGTAGGCCGCACGCCAAGGTAAAGAACGATAGACATCAGCGAATTCTTCCGCCATTTCGATGCCTTCGGCCGTCAAACCGGGATCATTTTCTGGAGTACCACAGTATCCTCCCGTTTTGCTATAGGCTGTCTGTCCGTGTCGCAGAAAATATAACATCAAGCACATAGTTTTTCAGGAGACCAAATCCGGGGTTTCCCTGGTTGCTGTTGACTGGTTAGGTTCCCGCTCGGGAGCGCAGGTCATTGCGGATGTGAGAGCGATCGCCCATGACTTGAAAGAGGGGACCATGTTCGGCTAATTCGACGATCGTCACCGAGGCCACGGGCATGGCAATTCGATCGCGATAACGGCCGATATCAATGCCTAAAAGAGAACATAACACGATTCGGATCGTTGCTTTATGGGAAACGATCAAAATATGGCCATCATCGTGATGATGATCGATTTCCTCTAATACCTCCGAACTACGACGAGCGATATCGATGCCTTTTTCGCCCCCCGTGGGAGAATTCCAGCCTGGATCTGCTAACCAGCGCACATAATCATCATGAAACTCCTGATTAACCTCAGCTGCGGTTTTTCCCTCCCATTGGCCGTAGGCAATCTCTTTTAATCCTTCCCGTTTGTGGATGGGAATACTTAAGAGTTCGCTTAAAGGGGTGGCCGTGGCCATGGTGCGTTTGAGGGGACTGGAATAGATCCCTGTCCAAGGCACATCTCGATAGGCAAGGGCGAAATCCTTGGCCATTTCATAGCCGGCCGGGGTTAGTTCCAAGTCTAATCGACCGCAAAAACTACCCGTTTGACTGGCTGTGGTTTCGCCATGACGCAAAAAGTAAAGTTTTAGACTCATTTTTTAGGTTCCTCTTAATATTTGTGACTCTCTCCCACCTATAGTGATACTAAATCTTGTTTAAAAAGTATAGGAGAACAGGGATTAGAGGAAGTGGGAATTATGAATTATGAATTATGAATTGGGGAGCAGGGAACAGGGAGCCAAAACGAAAACTTCCTATTAGCTTATACCTTGCACGGCAAGCTAACTCAGCAATTGAAGCGAAAATTCTACCATTCTCTAGGATGCCATTCCGGGTTAATCTGGGTTTCGGGACAATTTATGGCTAAATTTTAAGAGGCAGTATGGAACGCACTTTCTTAATGATTAAACCTGACGGTGTGCAACGCAATCTGGTGGGGGAAATTATTCAACGCTTTGAAGCTAAAGGTTTTACACTGGTTGGGTTGAAAATGATGCAGGTTTCTAGCGAATTAGCGGAAAAACACTACGCTGTTCATAAGGAACGACCCTTTTTCCCTTCTTTAGTCGATTTTATTACTTCCTCCCCCGTGGTGGCTATGGTTTGGCAAGGAGAAGGAGTAATTGCCTCCGCTAGAAAAATTATTGGCGCCACTAATCCCCTCAATGCTGAACCGGGTACGATTCGCGGTGATTTTGGCATTAGTGTCGGACGCAATCTTATCCATGGTTCCGATGGCCCAGATACCGCCAAAGATGAAGTTAGTCTCTGGTTTAGCGATGCAGAATTGGCTGATTGGACTCCCGCCATCACTCCCTGGGTGGTAGAGTAATTCCCCACTGGAAGCCATTAGGAGTCAGGAGATAGGAGTCAGTATTCAGGAGTCAGCTTTTTTCTCCCTTCTCCCTTCTCCCCTCTCTCCAATAACTACCGCTGCATACTTTGTGCTTTTTGTCAAAAAAACTTTTTTTTTGCAACAAAACTACACAAAAAAAAGATCATCGTTGTGGGTGAAATTGACCGATTTACCTTTCTTAATTAGGATTACCCTGTAGATGTGGCAAGGGTTTCAACCATTGCTGCCCAAAAAAGCACAAAACAACCCATTATGAAATTCAGTAAAATCGCTGTAACCATCATAACATCGTTGTTAAATAAAAATCTTTCTCAATTAATTCTTAAGAATTTGTAAATATTGCGAAATGTTAATTTAAATATTCTCAAGTCTTTGGAGTCAATAAATAATTTTTGCTTATCTTTGTCGAACATTGGGTTAGAAGTCAGTTATCAGTTATCAGCCGTAGCGACTGTCTTGATTGTCAAGGGGTAATTCAAAAAAACTCAAGCGGTTGCCGTAAAACTCAAAATCTCAAGCCGGAAAAAAGCGCAGCAAAAACTAAGTCGCTCAGGTTAAACCAAAGCAAGCGCAACCCTTGATCAGAGATAACAAAAAGTGTAAATCTCTAGGAACAAGGTGGTTGGGTTGAGCTATCATTATTGAGCAGGTATTACCAATCGGCTCACAAGGCGAAACCCAACCAAGATTGTGAAAATATTCCGGGAAGTTGTTGGGTTTCATGCTTCAACCCAAACTAGGAGTTTTACTCAGACTAATCGAGTTGTTATAGATACCAATGTTTTTATTAGTGCTTTACTCAATCCACTAGGAACACCCAGAAAAGTAATCAATCAGTCAATGTACCATTCTTCAGAGCAAGGCAACTTATCAAGAATTGGCAACGAGAATAAGCAAAAATAAATTTGACAAATATTTAGAAAAGGTGCTATTATCCTGAATAATAGTTGACTTGTGTTAGAATCGGTTGCACTCTTGTTGTTAATTTAAGGGATAGTTACATGAAAATTGTTACTGTTACTGAAGCCAAAGAACAAATTGATGAATTAGTGAATGATACCAATGATAATCATCAACCGATTTTGTTATCTGGTACGAAAAAGAATGCTATTTTAATTGCTGAGGAAGATTGGAACTCTATTCAAGAAACGCTTTATTTGTATTCTATTCCTGGTATGGTAGATTCAATTATTGAAGGTGGCAACACTTCTATTGAAGATTGTGTGGATGAGGCGGGTATCAGAGCAATTTTAAATGGATAATTGGCAGTTGGTTTTTACCAAACAAGCGAAAAAAGATGCTGAAAAGCTGGCTCGTACTTGGTTGGCAAAACAAGCTAACGAGTTATTAAATATTCTTAAGTCAAATCCGTATCAATCTTATCCTGTTTATGAGAAACTCAGTGGCGATTTAGCGAGCTATTATTCCCGACGTATTAATATTCAGCATCGTTTGGTTTATCAGGTTATTCCAGAAGAGAAGGTTGTCAAAGTTATACGGATGTGGACTCATTATGAATAACCCCTCTTATTTATTTTACACTGGTAACAGTATAGACTGAAAATGATTGACTTGGATTGTAAAAATATAGCAATTTGCGAATGAGTGAGGCACATACTAGGAACGTGAAAAGTTTATGTTATAAGACTTTTGCCTTCCGCAAAACGGTATAAATACCCCCAAGATAACATAAAAATACGATATAAATTCTCCTCCTCAACTGACTGAATGAAGGGGCATTTATGGTATTTTTAGAAACAATTTAGCTGGCTTTTGTGGTTTCTTTTTCGGTATATTGGTAAGGTTTTAGTTTGCGGTTGAAGAAAATACCATACAAGATCATGTTATCGCACTAAGGGAAAAATTTATAAATTTCTTGGCAATGAGCAACTCGTTGATAGATAATGGTTTGATGATTTGACCTCTCCCCCAACCCCTCTGGGAGCAGGAGAGGGGAGTTAGTCTGGATTGATTGGTAGCCTTATTCGTCTTCGTTTCTTAAAGGTATAATTCCTTTAAGAATCGGCTCTTCGGGACTTGGTATGGTTCGATATGGGGGCATAAATCGACTAAATCCTTATCTGGCAAGAGATTTAATTGATTAGTTCGCTCTAGATCGCAAACAATTGACAAAAATCGCGGTAATGTCTGTCTCTATAAGGGTTTCATTCCTTATAACCCCCATCCATTGCATAACACAAACCGAAGAGCCTAAGAATCTTTCCTCTAATAATCAAATAGGCAGGAAAACAATACACCCAAAGGATAAGTAGAAACAAAAAAACTGACCATGAATTACCAAATGATGGTACAAATGATCCTGTAATTTTATACTTATGAATTTCTATTGTATGGGAATCAATTGCTGCCCAAAGTGCTGTCCAGAAGACAATTCCACGCATTATAGGACCTCCTGTAATCGCTCCAAGACCAATGCCAACAACCAAAATCAACAATGTTAGTAAAAGTGAATTTCTCCAACCCATAATGAATATTAATCTTTTTAGTAGTGTTTCTATCGAATCGAGATAGACTCGCGCATCCTTGCCCATGCCATTGTTGAAATTGCGGGTAGTGCGATCACCCTCCCTCGTAGCTAGGTAAAGCAACACCCCAACCCAACACCAAAGGGAGATAGCGGAAGCATACACACTCCCCCCCGCAAATGTATCAAAAGCTACAATTTAATAAATCTTTATATTCTTCTCCCTAGCTTAGGGATTCACAGGGGAAAGAGTTTCAGGTATTTGCCCCTGTTTTACTGCTTCTCAAGCGACCTATCGCCTTCCGTGAGGGATTGTGGCGCGGTGTGTCAGATTCGATAATAGGGTTCAAAATTTCGCTAACCGCTACTTGAGCCATAGCGTTTTCCCTTAAGCAGAATTCACGCCACCTCCAGTTCATAATGCAATACCAGAAGCTCATCAGAGCAACTCGATTCGCAATTGGCGGCCTACCACAGAAGCCGCCCGTTGGATGGTGTAGAAAATGACCCGTGGGATGCGCCCGCTAGTAGGGGCAATTCATAAATTGCCCCTACTCCCCACTCCTGGCCCCTAACCCACCCTACTGATACGGATATCCCCCTTCCGGCTAATGTAAAGAAAACGTTACAGTAACAAGTAAAGCCCAGTAGCCAGGAAGCCGTCGATCATGTTTGAATACTTTAACCAGAAAGCTATCAAAGCGGTGATGTTCGCCCAAGAAGAAGCCCGTCGTACCGGTCACAGTGTCGTCGGTACGGAGCATTTACTGTTAGGATTGATAGGAGAAGCCACCGCCACCGCAGCCTTAATTCTCAAGGATTTAAAAGTTACCCTGCACGAAAGTCGCCGCCTGATTGAAGGAATGACCGGCCGTGGCAGCGGTTACAGTCCCGTTAATATCCCTTTTACTCCGAAAGCGAAAAAGATGTTCGAGCAAGCATTTCAGGAAGCTCGACAATTAGGGGAACAGGCGATCGCACCTGAACATCTATTACTTGCTATCACCGCCGATCCCGAATCCCTAGCCGCTAAAATTTTAATTATGCAGGGTGTTGATTTGATCAAACTTCGCGGCCTTTTACTGAAAAATGCTGGGGAAAAAGTCGCTAGTGGTCGCTTAACGGGTGATAGTAACTATAAAGACCAGAAAAATACTCCCCAAGGCGGTATTTTAGCCCAATATGGTCGCAATTTAAGCCAAGAGGTCAAAAATGGCAAAATTGACCCTGTAATCGGTAGAGAGCCAGAAATCGAGCGAGTTGTCCAAATTTTAGGCCGTCGTACCAAAAGTAACCCGATTTTACTCGGTGCGCCGGGGGTGGGCAAGACAGCGATCGCTGAAGGGTTAGCACAACGCATCCATAGTGGCGATATTCCCGAACTTTTGCAGGATAAACAGGTAATTGCCCTCGATATGGGGTCTTTACTGGCGGGAACCCGTTTTCGCGGCGATTTTGAGGAACGTTTAAAGGGTATCGTGGAGGAAGTTCGCAAATCGGGCAGTATTATCCTGTTTATTGATGAAATTCACACTCTTGTGGGTGCTGGTAGCATGGGGGGAGCTATGGATGCTTCTAACCTACTTAAACCTGCTTTAGCTCGCGGCGAGTTACAGTGTTTAGGGGCCACCACTCTCGATGAGTATAAACAGCATATTGAGCGAGATGCGGCTCTAGAAAGACGTTTTCAGCCAGTTATGGTGGGAGAACCGACTAAAGAGCAGGCGATCGAGATTTTACGCGGTTTAAAAGCCACCTACGAGGATTTCCATCAGGTAAAATACGATCAAAAAGCGATCGAAGCTGCTGTTCATCTATCCTCGCGCTATATCAATGATCGCTTTTTACCGGACAAAGCGATCGATCTTCTCGATGAAGCAGGATCCCGCACCCATCTACGCTATTCCCTGCAAAGTAAAAGTCCCGCAGAGGTTAGCGAAGAATCACCCCTAATTAACCCCGAATCTTTAATTCCGGTGGTGGATGCGGAGGAAATCGCCCAAATTGTCGCCGCTTGGACTGGTATTCCCGTTACCCAATTAACTGAAACTGAGTCAGAATCGCTCTTAAATCTGGAATCTCAACTGCACGAGCGGATTATTGGTCAACAGGAGGCAGTAAATGCCGTTTCTCGTGCTATTCGTCGAGCGCGAGTAAATTTAAAGAATCCTAACCGTCCGATTGCCTCGTTTATTTTTGCCGGTCCCACGGGAGTGGGTAAAACCGAATTAACGAAAGCCTTAGCTAAGTTACTCTTTGGCTCGGAATCCAGTATGATTCGTCTAGATATGTCGGAATTTATGGAATCCCACACGGTTTCTAAATTAATTGGTGCGCCTCCCGGATACATCGGTTACAATGAAGGCGGTCAGTTAACGGAAGCAGTGCGTCGTCAACCCTATAGAGTGGTTTTGTTTGACGAAATCGAGAAAGCACATCCCGATGTTTTTAATCTTCTCCTGCAACTGTTAGAAGATGGTCGTTTGACCGATTCCCAAGGTCGTCGGGTGGACTTTAAGAATACCCTAATTATCATGACCTCGAATATTGGCTCAAAAGTCATCGAAAAAGGCGGTAAGAGCTTAGGATTCGAGATGGCTGACGATTTTGCTCAATCCCGTTACCAACAGATTTCTAATCGGGTGACAGAGGAGTTAAAACAATATTTCCGTCCCGAATTTCTCAACCGTCTCGATGAAATCATTGTTTTCCGACAGTTAACCCGCGAAGAAGTTACCCAGATTGCCGATATTCTTATCGCAGATATAGCCAAACAATTGACAGAAAAAGGCATTTCTGTGGAAGTTACCGCCGCTTTTAAGGATTTGGTCATCAATGAGGGTTATGATCCTAGCTACGGTGCGCGGCCTTTACGTCGTGCTTTAACTCGACGCTTAGAGGATAGTTTAGCCGTGGCGATGTTATCGGGAAAAGTCAATTCTGGAGACCATGCGCTATTAGATGTAACTGCGGACGGTGTGGTGACAGTCTCTAGTCATCAGCGCTCTGAGCAGAACAATATTCTCTCGCAATTACAGTTACAACCGGTGGGTTAATCCGCTCAAAAATTGCTTTTTCCGGGGTTGAAAATTTTTCAACCCCGATTTTTACCATCCTGGAAAAATAACTTCTAGGGGAGCGGGAATCATCTCGGTGCGAAAGTCCAGAATCTGGACTAGGATTAAATAGGCAACGGCGATTAAAATCGAAATCGCTCCTGTGATAATGGCGATAATTTTAGCAGAATTCATATAGTTAACCGATAATTTCCTCAGATTATCGCTCTATTGCCGCAAAAGCTACCGAAATTTATTCTCATCTACGATTGCGAGCCTAAACAATTCAAGCTGAAGATATCTTACAGCACAATTCTCCCGGACGGTTACGAGAAAGGAGTGCATCTCAGCAAAGCTGTCCCTTGAAAATTTGACAGGAGATAGTTCTTGTGGCTCAATGTATAGACTAAACTCTATGGTCAAGCTTACAATTATTTTTTATTTGAATCTATACAACCAGCAAAACCCTTGCTATAATCGACAATATATGGTAATAAACCAATTCCATCCACTGCATCCGCATCGGCATCCCCAAAGTTGATCAACCTCGCTTTGTTTTAAGGTAGGCTAAGGCCTGCCTTACTTTTTTGGGTTGGGAAGCACTGGAGTTGGGGGAAAAGAGGAAAATGGGTCATTAAAGCTTAATTATCAGGAAAAAGCTCTGATCGTGTGTAAATTCTAGCTTTCTTTCGGGGCAAGCTTTCGAGTGATCAATAACTAACAGAAACTAAATTTTCGAGTTGTTGTTAGAAAATAGGCGAGCGCTCGCTTATAAAATAAGAGTTTCAGCACTTATGTGTTGACAGGAATTTTCCGAGATAGAAGAGCGATAAGATTTTTATTCACCTATGATAAATCTATGGTCTAAAATAATCATAAGGAGACAACATCACTCAATTTAAACTACTGACAGGAGAAGGAAAAGTCGGGACATACGGCGACTTGTTAAAATTAGGTCGTAGAGGAGATAACTTAACCCCCCATCATCTACCATCCAATGCGTATATGAAAGCGAAAATCAACGGTTACACAACTAATCAAGGAATTGCTATCATGATGGAACACTTATACCCCGGAAAAGGGGGTCGTCATCGTCAAACCTTATCTTATGGTAAAAGTCCAGACTTAACCCTTTCCCCTCGACAAACCTTAGCACAAGAAGTTTGGGATATTCGCTCAATTTATCTAGGTCAAGGATTATATAATGCAGATATTAGAAAGGGATTACAAGAACTCATTCAACTTAATAAAACTACCTGGTCAACCTTTTTTGATTAAGGAGCAACAACCCCATGAATTTAATAAAAATCTTACAAGAGAATCGCTTAATGAAAACATCCCAAGAAATTAAATTATTTGAGGAAACATTAGAAAAACTTGCCAAATATCCTGATGATAAACATTTAAAAGACTTACATCTTATCCTAGATGATAACTGTGAACATCCTGAAATTATGTTTAGTTTATTGCATTTTTTAGAAGATTTTGAACCCCAACAACAAATACAGGCTTTTATTGAAGTGATTCCTCAATTAATGATAACTGCACCAGAATGGACAAAAATCATTCACTATCGAATGATTAATGATGAATATGCTGTTAAAATTTATCAGAATAGTCTGGAATTAGCCAATCAAAAAACACCTCATTTTTTGTATCAACTTTTACTAGAAAGCGTCAAAAATCAGATTAATTCATCCTCAGAGGTCATCTTAACCTAAATTTTTGTATGACTTATAGAAATTAAAATGATATTTTGGTATCTGTAATCCCTGAAAAAATGTCGCTTTTTCTGGCATTTGTTCAACCTTGATTAATTTAATTTGAGACTCAGTGACTTCCCCCAACCCCCCAAAAGCTTGGATTGAGTAATAAAATCAAAAGTAAACGCCAATTTTAAAAGAGAGTTTCCCCTTAAAAATCCCAACCTATATCTTGAGCAGTTAAACCCTCGACACTGTGGCCATCTTCTCCTTGAGACATGAGGTAACGTTCAATTAAAGGCAAACCCCTGTGTTTGTCAAGCAGGGAGCGGGAAGCGGGAAGTGGGAAGCGGGAAGTGGGGGGAACAAATAAAATAATCTCCCGTTTCCAAGTCTCCTGACGACCGACTGCTGAGGGCTGATAGCGAAAATAACTGATCTGATCCCCTAGCGTGATAAGCTGAGTATTGGCTAATTTTACAAAAAATTAAGACTTTCCCCTTGTGGGAGTTATCAGCTAAAACCCAGAGCAGACATAAACAATGGTAGCGACAACAGAAACTAACGTTGGTAAAATCGTCCAGATCATCGGTCCTGTCATCGATGCCGAATTTCCCAGTGGCAACCTGCCCCGTATTTATAATGCCTTAACCGTAAAAGGAACTAACTCCGCCGGTCAAAATTTATCCGTTACTTGTGAAGTGCAACAGTTACTCGGTGATAACCAAGTGCGGGCCGTTGCCATGAGTACCACCGATGGTTTAGTGCGCGGTATGGATATCGTGGATACCGGCGCAGCGATTAGCGTTCCCGTGGGTAAATGCACCCTCGGTCGGATTTTTAACGTTCTTGGTGAACCCGTGGACGAAAAAGGACCGGTTAACGTCACCGAAACCTCTCCTATTCACCGTCCCGCTCCCAAATTAGTCGATCTTGAAGTAACACCGACGGTTTTTGAAACCGGTATCAAGGTAATTGACCTGCTCACCCCCTACCGTCAAGGTGGCAAAATCGGCCTCTTTGGGGGTGCTGGTGTGGGCAAAACCGTCATTATGATGGAATTAATCAACAATATCGCCATTCAACACGGGGGTGTCTCGGTTTTTGGCGGTGTGGGTGAAAGAACCCGCGAAGGAAACGACCTCTACAACGAGATGATCGAATCGAAGGTAATCAACGCTGATAACCCCGAAGACTCGAAAATCGCCCTCGTTTACGGTCAGATGAACGAACCCCCCGGAGCGAGAATGCGCGTCGGTCTCTCCGCTTTGACCATGGCCGAATATTTCCGCGATGTCAACAAGCAAGACGTTCTCTTATTTGTTGATAATATCTTCCGTTTCGTGCAAGCTGGTTCGGAAGTATCGGCGCTCCTCGGTCGGATGCCTTCTGCGGTAGGATACCAACCCACCCTCGGCACTGACGTAGGCGACCTGCAAGAGCGGATCACCTCCACCAAAGAAGGATCGATCACTTCCATCCAAGCGGTCTATGTACCTGCGGATGACTTGACTGACCCCGCTCCCGCTACCACCTTCGCTCACTTGGACGGAACTACTGTACTATCCCGGGGTCTGGCTTCCAAAGGTATCTATCCGGCGGTAGATCCCCTCGGTTCCACCAGCACCATGCTCCAAGCTGATATCGTCGGTGATGAACACTACGGCACCGCTCGCGCCGTCCAATCTACCCTGCAACGCTATAAAGAGTTACAGGACATCATCGCTATTCTCGGTTTAGACGAATTATCGGAAGAAGATCGTCTCACCGTTGACCGCGCTCGTAAAATTGAGCGTTTCCTCTCGCAACCTTTCTTCGTGGCCGAAGTGTTCACCGGTTCTCCGGGTAAATACGTTACCCTCGCTGATACGATCAAAGGCTTCCAGATGATCCTCAAAGGTGAACTCGATAGCTTACCCGAACAAGCGTTCTACATGGTCGGCAGTATCGATGAAGCGATCGCTAAAGGCGAAAAACTCAAAAAAGGCTAATTAAAAGTCAGTAGTAACCGCTAAACGCGGTTACTTAACCCAGAAATCTGCCAAAATTATCGTTATTATCACCAATGAGCATTACAGTACGGGTTATTACACCCGATCGCATTGTCTGGGATAACGTGGCCGAAGAAGTAATCCTACCCAGTTCCACGGGACAATTAGGTATTCTTAGTGGTCACGCTCCTTTATTAACTGCCCTGAATATTGGCGTAATGCGAATTCGACCGGGGAAAGACTGGGAAAATATCGCGGTTTTGGGCGGTTTTGCCGAAGTCGAAAATAATGAGATCAAAGTCCTCGTTAATGGGGCGGAATTAGGCTCAAAAATCGATAAGGAAAAAGCTCGCACCGAATACGAACGGGCCCAAACCCGTCTCGATGAAGCCAGTAAAGGGGATGACCGTCGCAAAACTATCCAAGCGCAACAATCATGGCGCAAAGCTCGCGCTAGATACCAGGCCGCTGGCGGTTTAGTATCGGTTTAAACCCAACCAAATCCAATTAAATTAAAGCAAAATCGGGCGGGTTTATATAAACCTACCCGATTCTTTTTCGGTTATCAGTTATCAGTTCTTCTACTGCTCGGTGATCAGTGAAAAAGTTTCCTGTTTTCCGTTGCCTAAAACTGGAGATTTTGTCGCTCCCCATTAAGATAACTGCTATAAATTAATTGCTACCACTAAAAACAACTTCGGGGAATTTTAACTGTGCATCGGCCATGGTGATTTGTCGGCCTTGATTGCGTAACTCTTGCCAAAAATTAATTACTTCTGTGGCTTTGTTGAGAACATCAACGCGATCGGACTCATCAATCCAGTGTTTTGCTTCTAACTCCTCTTGCAGTTGTTGCCAAGCATCATTGCGCGGCCAGAAAAAATAAGCGGTGAGGGGGCTAGTTCCTTTGCCGACCACCTGATCTACAGCGATCGCTACGTTCTGATCTAACCACAATACTTTTAAAATAAACTTTGATTCGGAACTGACTGTCATTGTTAATCGTTAATCGTACAATTCCCGATTATATCATCTTTTGACTCAATTTTCCGCAGTCAGTTTTTAACTATTTTTTCCTATTTTTTCGCCAATAACCGCTATGATTCCCGAAACAGACTCTTTAGCTTCTAAACAAATCGGTGTGGCCGTAATTAGAGACGATCGAGATTTAATTTTAATCGATCGCCGTCTGGCCAAGGGACTACTAGGCGGTTTTTGGGAATTCCCCGGCGGCAAAATCGAAGGCAATGAAACGGTACAAGAATGTATTAAACGGGAGATATTAGAAGAAATTGGCATTGACATCGCAGTGGATAGTCATTTAATCACCATCGATCACACCTATAGTCATTTTCGGGTTAATCTACAAGTATATAACTGTCGTTATCTCAGCGGCGAAGCGCGGGCGATCGAATGTGAAGAAATCCGCTGGGTAACTATCGAGGAACTAGATCATTACACTTTCCCCGCGGCCAATCAAGAGATTATCAGAGCCTTAAAAGACATGGTAAACTCGAAATGATTGCTGTTAATCGTCGAGTGATTATGCTTAATCCTTCTATTCGTCAAGAACCCCGCTATGAACCGGCCGCGGTTATTCCCCTAAAAAAAGACGCTTCCATTGTCGAGTGGTTAGAAAAAAATAATCGCATGATTCCCCGGGATAAAATCGCCGAACCGGATCTGACTCTCGAAGAAGATGTGGAACTATCTGAACTCATGGATGTCGATGATATCGGTTATGATGACGACGAGGACGAATTAGTCTTAGATGAAGATTAATCCCGTCTTCTTTGGCAAATTTTACCCTTATCTGACGCTTTAGTCGTGAACGCTAACATTTTTTCCGCCCCTATCTTTAAAAAACCCACTGGAACCCATCTCCTGATTCTACTAACGGGATTACTATTTCTGTTAGTAGTTTTTTTTCAGTCCACTAATTCCCTCTTACTCCCCCTGATGGCCACAACGTTAATCAGTGGTGGTCTTGGTTATCAAGTAGTCCCGATGCTGCGGCGCTTGAAAATGGGTCAGATTATGCGCGAGGATGGTCCCCAGGCTCATTTAAAGAAAGCAGGAACCCCAACAATGGGAGGCAGCTTTTTTGTGCCAGTAGCCCTTATTTTCGCTTTAATCTGGTCTAAATTCACTCCTAATGTGGTGGCGGTTGCTTTGCTGACTTTTGCTTACATGGGTATCGGTTGGTTAGATGATTGGCAAATTCTGCGTTATAAGTCGAATAAGGGCCTATCTCCCCGGATGAAGTTAATTTTACAGATAACGGGGGCGGTGCTTTTTTGTCTCTGGATGTTGGTCAATCAGGTGAGTACCGATATCACCCTTTGGGGTCGATTAGTGATTCCTTTGGGCTTTTTCTTCTGGATTTTGGCGGCATTTGTCCTTGTGGCTGAAAGTAACGCCACTAATCTCACCGATGGGGTGGATGGATTAGCGGGGGGAACAGCTGCGATCGCTTTTTTGGGTTTAGCCATTATTATCGCTCCTAGTCATCCGGATTTAGCGATTTTCTGCACTTGTTTTAGTGGTGCTTGTCTAGGCTTCATTTTTCATAACCGCAACCCTGCTAAGGTGTTTATGGGTGATACCGGTTCCCTCGCTTTGGGAGGTGCTTTAGCTGCGGTGGGTTTAATTGCCGGACATCTCTGGGGATTATTTTTAATTAGTGGTCTCTTCTTTCTGGAATCTCTTTCGGTAATCGCTCAGGTTATCTATTATAAAGCCACAAAAGGACCCGATGGCAAGGGCAAAAGATTATTAAAAATGGCTCCTTTTCATCATCATTTAGAATTAAGTGGTTGGACGGAAACCAAGATTGTGGGAGCTTTTTATCTGGTTAATGCGCTTTTAGTTGTCTTGGCTATTTGGAGCAGTTAATTAAGCGCTAAAGGAAAGACCACAACCGCAGGTATTTTGGGTGTTGGCATTGGTAAAACGGAAACCACCACCCATTAAATCCTCTGAATAGTCTAATTTTAAAATTTGTAGGTAGCGATCGCTGTCAGGATCGACTAAAATATTAATACCCTGACTTTGATAAAAGCGATCGTTTTCTGCTGCAATAGGGGTTAATTCGAGATGGTAGTAAAGTCCCGAACAACCACCATTTTTTACTGCCAAACGCAGATAGGAACCACTCAGGCGACAGCTTTGACTCCAACGTTCAATTTCTCTAGCGGCGGCGGTACTTAATTCGATCATTGTTTTTGAGACTATTGTAATAATGATATCAAGTTCTTGTGAAGTTATACCACATTTATTATCAAACTTTATGTTAAGTAGCTGGTTATAATTAAATTAAAAATGGATTTTAGGTTCGATCCCCCCTTAGTCCCCCCTTGATAAGGGGGGTGCCGATCCCCCCTTAGTCCCCCCTTGATAAGGGGGGTGTCTGACAACTTTTAACGCCTACCTACTTAAGAAATATGTAACTAATAAATGGCGGGGGTAGCTGACAATTTTTAACACAGAAAAAGGGTTTCTCCGAGAAACCCTTTTTCTAGGTGACTTAGAAGGAGAGCTTAGAAACTTAGATAAAGAAGCTACTAACATTAATGCTCCCTAAAGCTGGCAAAGTACCAGTAAATCCGGTGATATTTATTAATAAATCATTGCTGGATTGGAAGCCAGCCGTGAGAGGAGCGGGTATTTGTCACAGGGGAATTAATTTGTGGTAGCATACAATTAAATGCGTTTTGTCTGCTAGGATAATGCTCAACCTTTCAAAAGACATTCATTCTTTAACTGAGTTTAAACGAAACACGACCCAGTTCCTAGAGCATCTCAAACAAACCAAAGACCCTTTGGTGCTTACGGTTGATGGGAAAGCAGCACTCGTCGTGCAAGATGCGGAATCCTATCAGACACTTCTTGAAGCTGCTGAATTGGTTGAGACGCTTAAAGGAGTCAAGCGTGGTCTTGAAGAGATGAAGCAAGGCAAAGGTAAGAAGGCAGAGGAATTCTTCTCTGAATTGTTCGATAAGCTGGACAGTTCTCCATGAGCCAAAAGTATCAAGTGGTCATACAACCAGCAAGCACAACAGGGAATTGAAAAAGCCTATCTGTGGTTCAGTAAAGATTCTCCTCGAAAAGCGAGGTTGTGGCTAGAAGGATTGTACAAAGCAATTCTGTCACTAGAGCAAATGCCTTACCGTTGTTCACTTGCTTTTGAAAATAATTTCTTGGAGGAAGAAATCCGACAACTTATTTATGGTAAGGGACGTAGTGCCTACAGAATTCTCGTTACCATCACTGGCGATATTGTGCAGATTCTTTTCGTGCGCCACGTTGCACAAAAGCCTTTGTCAAGTCAAGAAGATGAAGAAGAGTAGAGGCCCATGGCATACCATTGTTGTCCTAAATTGTGACGGCAAAGTTTTGATAGGTAAGGTTATACCATTTTTATTTATTCGTGGCAGACATCTTACTGTCCTCTCCCAAAAAGGGAGAGGGGGTGTGGGTGATGGTAATTAACCATCTCTGCCATTACTTTAGAAAAAAGGTATTAATTAAACAAAGAAATTACCTACTGGAATGTTCCCTAAAGCTGGTAAAGTACCAGTAAATCCGGTGATATTTATTAATAAATCATTGCTGGATTGGAAGCCAGCCGTGCTATCATTAATAACGAGATAAGTTCCAGCTATTGCACCGGTTGTTACTTGCACTAAGGCGGCACTATTAACCCCTAATCCTTGATTACCTGTAATCGCTCCATTAGCATCAGTAAATACCTGATTGATTAAATTCTGTAAAGTGGTGACAGTGCTATTAGCAGCACGACTGAAATTGCTAGGCGCACTGATAGCGTTTCCAGCTTGAGTTAATAAGTCGATTTTATCACTATTGATGGCAAAATCTGTGATACGATCGCTTGTTGATATGGTAGATTGACCAAATTGGAAGATGAAAGTATCTGCACCTAAACCACCGGTTAAAGTATCAATTCCCGCACGTCCATTGATTTGATTATTGCCACTATTTCCGGTGATATTATTGTTACCAGCGTTACCCGTACCATTAATATTATTAGTGCCAATTAGTCTGAGGTTTTCGACATTGTTGGGTAAGGTGCGAGTAATTGCGCTTTGTAGGGTGTCAGTAATAATTACTTGTCCAATTGCTGCGTCGGGATTGATGGTAGCATTAACCGGATTGGAGAGGGTGACGGTGAAGACTTCATCAGGTTCATTAAGGTTATCATTGAGGATGGGAATGTTAATAGTAGCGGTGGAAGTATTAGCAGCAATGGTGAGAGTTCCGGTTTTGCTAGTGTAATCTACATTGGCGGTAGCGTTAATGGGTGCAGTGGTATAGTTGAAGGTAATTGGTTGTGGATTGGGATTATCAACTGTGACGGTGAGGATGGCATTATTATCTAAGCCTTCGACCACGGTAATATTATTGATGGATAGTTGGGGAAAGTCGTCATTGGCAATTGTTCCCGTCACTGGGGTAGTTGTCCCTACTTTATAACCTGTCCCCGCAGCGAGGGTTAAAATGACAGTTTCGTTGGGTTCAACCGTAGTGTCAGCAGTGGGGTCAACGATTACGGTAGCTGTTGATAAACCAGCAGCAAAGGCGATACTGCTGGGAAGCGCAGCGTAATCGGTTCCATTGGTTGCTGTCCCACTAATACTGTAATTAACCGTTAAAGGATTAGTGGTTACTCCGGTACGGGTGAAGGTATAAACGAGATTAGTTGTCCCATCTTCTATCACACTACTAGGAGAGACAGCAAGAGTAATACTGGGAAGGATGACATCATCATTCTTAATGGTTCCCGTCACTGGAGTGGTCGTACCTATCGTATAACCTGTCCCGGTCGCAAGGGTTAAAATGACGGTTTCATCGGGTTCAAATGTGGTATCAGCAGTGGGGTCAACGGTGACTTTAGCAGTTGTTGAGTTAGCAGCAAAGGTGACAGTATTGTTAGTCCCGCTGCGAGTGTAATCGGTATTTAAAGTAGCTGTCCCTCCGAGGGTGTAATTAGCCGTCAAAGCATTTGTTAGTACGCCAGAACGGGTGAAGGTATAAGTCAAGTTGGTTGTTCCGTCTTCGGTAACACTACTGGGAGAAACCGCAAGAGTGATACTGGGAAGGGTGACATCATCATTGGTAATTGTTCCCGTCACTGGGGTGGTAGTCCCAACTGTATAACCTGTCCCGGTCGCGAGGGTTAAAATGACGGTTTCATCGGGTTCAACTGTGGTATCAGCAGTGGGGTCAACGGTGACTTTAGCAGTTGTTGAATTAGCAACAAAGGTGACAGTATTGTTAGTCCCGGTACGAGTGTAATCGGTATTTAAAGTAGCTGTCCCTCCGAGGGTATAATTGACGGTTAAAGCATCAGTGGTTACACCAGAACGGGTGAAGGTATAGACTAAATTAGTTGTCCCATCTTCAGTAACACTACTAGGAGAAACCGCAAGAGTAACACTGGTATCACCAACGGTGTTAAAAACGGGGTTAGTTTGGATAGTTTGGGTATTAAGGGTGATGCTTGCTTGTGCATCTATACGGGTGTTACTGGGACTATTAGCTTTAGGTTGGATGCTGTAACCCACAAAACCAGTCCCGGACCCGTTTGCGTCATTAGGTGGCAAGAATCCCTGAGTGGTAATATTAGCAGGGTTGCCTGTGGTAGGATCTATAGCAATAAATGTCCAAGTTAATACCCTGGTCGAGGTATTTAGACTAGCATTGACATCAACAAAGACACCGCGAGTGGTTCGCAAATCAAGGCGTTGGCTGTAATTGCGGGTCCCGACGGGAACATTAACGGTAATATTCCCAAAACCGAAGTCCTGTAAGGTAAAGGTGTTGAGGTCTAGGTCTGAGTCGAGGGTTTGAGTGATGGTAACTTGTGCAACAGGTATGGTTCCAGCGGCGGCATTGTTAGTAAAACGGATATTATAGGGAATGACTTCCCCGGAGGTTAACCAGTGTTGGTCTCCGAATCCCTCAGGGTTAATTAGGGTATTGGTGGCGCGGATAGTCGCTTGTCGTTGTAGTGTAACGTAACCTTGAATAATTTCTGGGGCCCCATTGGTGAGGAAAATATCAAGAATGGCATCATTGAGAATATCGGGGTCAGTAATCCCTGCATTGATAGCAATTTGTTCTGCTGCTGCGCGTTGCGCCGGGGTTAGGGAGTCAATGGTGATGACGTTGTTAGGGAAGGTGAGGTCAGTAAAAGTGTTGGTATTTTGTCCCGTCCCGTAGTCAAAGAGGGAGGTAGCTTGAGTGATGCGCCAACTGTCGTCATACTCGCCGTAAAGTTGGCCAGTGGTAATAGTGCCGCCGATAACAGTTCCATTACGCAGAGCAAAGTCATCATTGGTTGTGCCGTTATAGTTGCCTAATAGACCAATCAGATTCCCTTTGCGGTTTTCTGCTAGACCCAGATTGATATTAATATAAGTGCTATTAAAATCAATGTTAATGTAGTCATTATTGGCGGAAAAAATGCTGTAACTGTCCCCATCCCGGACAATGAGGTTTTGTCCAATGGCATAAAGTTGACCATCGGGAAGGTTTGCGGCGATGCCGTTAATTTTTAAGGGGTTGGGGTCATTTAAATAGAACCCTATCCTTTGTCCACCGAGTTTAATGGCAATGGCACTATTAACAGATACACTGGTACTACCGTTCCAAGGTTGTTGACGGGTTTGAATTTCAAAGTCGTCGGTAGTAGATTTAACTAGGGTAAATTCGCCTACTGATTGGAAATCGTAGTTAATACCATCGAAGGTTGTTAGGTGGGGGTCTCCCTTTGAACCGCCGCCGCCGCCATCGTCGCCGCCGCCACCGCCGCCATCGTCGCCATCGTCGTCGTCTTTTTTATCGTCTGGGCGGGGAGGTGGTTCAGGTGGGCATTGCGGAAGATTTTCTTCAAGCCAATCTTCTAGGTATGACTCAGCTATTGGTTCAACAAGAAATTGTGAAATTACTACCCCTATCGCCGCACCTTTATTTATAAGTTTAGTAATTTTAATACCTCTCAAAACTGTAATTGCATAGCCGATGCTTCCACCTGCCGCACCTAACACCCCTCCTGCAATCATTAAAGGAAGGTATAGTATAATGTTTGCTAATCCATTAATCCCAATATCTCTCAATCTCTTACAAGACAATCCACTTGGATCGACAAACGTATTAGGACTATTAAATACATACCGATAAAAATTAGTATCCCCACCATTCAAGCCAATCGGATCAACACTCGTAAACCGTCCCAAACTACTATCATAAAACCTTGCTCGCATAAAATCGAGGCCATTACCCTCATCTGTCACCCCCCATTGACCCACATATTCAAAGGGGTTAGCCACAGCTTCAATTTTAGTTAAATCCTCTCCAAAGGGTAAATAACTATACTTATTAACATAACTACCATCATTTGCAGTTAACCCAACAGTTGACCCGATCGCATCTGCGTCATAATAATTACTATTGTTACCATTTACCCGACTAACCAACCCTATCCCGTGAGTATAATTAGCCACTAAGCTATTATTATTATATTCCCCAACCACATCACCCAACCCAAAGGGATCAACTAAATATTCGGTTTTTTGTCCATTAAAAATAGTAGCAGTTCGGTTTCCTAAGCCATCATATTCATAGTCCCAAGTCCCTGAAGGAGTAACAACCTTAACCAGGCGACTTTCAGCATCATAGGTATAATTAGAAGTCTGTCCCCCTTGGGTTTTGCTGATTAAATTCCCATCCGTATCATAGGTATAAACCCCATTACCAACATTGCTATATTGATTGAGGTTATTGGTAGTATAGTTCGTGGTTACTCCGCTATCCGTCACCCCGATGCGGTTTCCTGCAGCATCATAGGTATAGGTAATCGTGCGATTGGTAGGAGTAATCACAGAAGTTAATTGACCAATTGCATCATAACCATATTCAAAGACCCCCTCTAGGGTGGTCATGGTAGTACGGCGACCTAAGTTATCATAGGTATATTGATACTGAGAATTAACCGTATTATTGGCTTTATAGTTGACTAATTTAGTTAACTGATCCTGTAAATCATATTCATAGGTGGTATAGGTTCCATTGCCATTAGTTTCCTTAATGAGACGACCGGCACTATCATAGTCATAGGTAATAATATTTTGTCCTGTGCCATTGGTTAAAGACTTTAAACGACCGACGGTATCATAAGTATAATTAGTCGTATAACCATCGCTAGAAACTAATTTGGTGCGTTGACCATCTGCATTATAGGTATAGGATAGAGAACGACCATTAGGATAGGTTATCTTAGTAAGACGGTTAGCAGTATCATACTGCATCGTCATAGTTCCTGTTCCATCAACTACGCTGGTAAGATTGCCTCTTGTATCGTAGCTGTAGTTAACACTCGAACTGTTACCATATTGTTTCTTGGTCAGCAGGCCACTGGTATTGTAAGTGTAGGAAATATTACTACCGCGACGATTGATATAACTGGTAATATTCCCTAAAGCATCAACAGTAAATTGTTGGGTACTACCATCAGAGTAGGTAATCTTATTCAGATTAGCTTTAGTATCATAACTATACCCTACTCCATTCCCTTTAGGGTCTGTAAAACTGGTTAATTGATTAAAGGTAGCATCGTAGGTAAAGTTAGTCTTTTGTCCCAGTAAATTCGTTTGTTGAGTTAAATTATCTTTACTATCGTAACTGTAACTCGATTGACTGCCATTAGGAAGGGTTGCAACTAAATTACCATCTGCATCATCATTAAAGAGCAGATTTTGGTTATTAACCCCGCGAATTTGTCCAGCATTTCTCCCATCATCTAATAAGACGGTTTGGGATGCTCCGGTGCTATCTGTCACCGTTACCCCACCTACACTATCATAACTGTAGGTTAGGGTTTGCGTGTTTCCGTTGCTAGATTCTTTGGTGAGACGACCTTGATTATCGTATTCAAAACTACGCTGATAACCTAAATCAGATTTTACCGACAATAAAGAGTATTTTTTCGCCGCCACATTACCCGTATCATAAGTATAGGTTGTAGTTCCATCAACCCCCGTCACCGATAACAGATTTTCCCCTGTAGTATCATAACTATAGGTAGTAGCTTGTCCCGCAGAATCAGTAATCTTGTTAATCCGTCCTTGAGCATTATAAGTCAGGGTTAAACTATCCCCATTGGTGTGAACCAACTTGGTTAGATTATTATTAGTATATTGTAGAGTGATCCGATTACCATTAGTATCCTCAACATAATTGAGTTTCCCATTACTCCCAAATAAAGAAATAAACCCACTCGCTTCTTGTAAGCGATACTGACCACCAACAATAGTTAAAGTGGCACCCCCTTCTCCCGTATAAGTGTCACCAGTTTGCTTCTCAAAAACGCGCTGTAAATCCCCCACACTGCGGATAATAACATCACCTTGACTGTTGGTAGTAGCGCGTAAATCCCACTGACTAGACCAACCTCGTCCCAAGGTTCCTAAATTGTAGCGTTCAGCAATAGACTGATAGAAAGTCCGATTAAAGCTTAAAGATAAACCTGGTGCAGTATCTACCACATCAGTCGTACTTAATAAATCTACATTAGTCAGGGTGTTAACTGCTTGTTTCCATTCAAAAGCAAATAAACGAGTTAAATCACTGGTTTCCTGTCCCAACTGACTTAAATAGTTAGCATTTTCGGCCATTACTGCTTGAAATTGTCCAGCAGTTGTGCCTAAACTAGCGGTTAAATTACTCCATAAAGCATCCCAAGCAGCAGAATCTATAAAATTATAATCAGCGCGAGTTTCTGCTTTAATTGTCGCCCAATTAATTACTTCATTCGCAGAAACTTGATTAACCGTAAAGTTAATTAACCCGTTACCATTGGGGGTATATTGGAAGTAAAACTCTCCACTTTCACCTGGAGCAAGAATACCCGCCGGACCATTATCACTGGTTGCCAAAGAGAGATTTAATAGTTGTTTGAGAGTAGCACTAATGGTATTTTCTGCGGGATAATTAACAGTAGCATTAGTAGCATTTATTCTCAGTAAAGGCGCAATTAGATCAGTTTGTCCAATATTGGTATAAGTGACTTTAACAAAACCACTAGCTGGATAACTTAATTCAATATTTAGATTTCCTAGGGGGTCATTATTGACGGTAAAGGTATCATTAGAGGTATAGGTATTAATGCCATTCATCACCTTAACATCATACTGCCCCGTCGCTAAACCTTGCAGGTTAAAAGTTGCCCAAGCTTCGGTTTTATTCACCCAATAAACCTGATTCGCTGAGGTTTCAGTACCCGTTGGAGAAATAATGCTAATTTTGTCAGTAGGCGAGAAATTTTGCCCCGAAATAATTATCGTACTTTTCCCTAAATTACTGCCTTGTGAACCTTGAGGAAAACCAGTAATTAATATTGCAGCATCATTATCAACAATATTGAGAGTAGCAGTATTTTGACTGCCAATTGTTGCGCCACTGGTGGGGTTGATGAGAATTAATTGAACCGTTTCATCGGGTTCTGGGAGAGTATCATTAACAATGGGAACAGTAACAGTTTTACTGATTTCTCCGTTCGCAAAATTAACGGTAATCGGGTTATTATTATAGTCAGATGGTGCGGTAGCTGTCCCATTTGTTAGTTTAACAGTTGCGCTGACTGCGCCATTGCTTCCGCCGGTACGAGTGACCGTTACAGCAGTAACAGGTGTTCCATTTTCATTGATGCTAAAAGTAGGAGAACTAAAAGATAAAGTTCCGGGGGAGGAAGGGGTATCATCATTAACAATAGTCCCTATCACTGGGGTAGTTGTCCCAACTGTATAACCTGTCCCCGCAGCGAGGGTTAAAATGACGGTTTCGTTGGGTTCTATCGTAGTGTCAGGAGTGGGGTCTATTGTGACTTTAGCAGTGGTTGAATTAGCAGCGAAAGTCACTGTCCCAGTTTTACTGGTGAAAGTTGCCGCACCGCTTTGGGTATAATCTGTACTAAATGTCGCTGTCCCCCCGACTGTATAGTTAACCGTTAAAGCATTAGTGGTTACTCCGCTACGAGTGAAGGTATAGGCCATATTAGCTGTCCCGTCTTCACTAACACTACTGGGAGAAATAGCAAGAGTAACAGTAACAGTTTGTGGGTTGGTAAACTCACTCACATCAATAATGTTTAAACCACCAGACCCATCAGCTACATAAGCATAGTTACCGACTATTTGTACACCCTCAGCATCGCCAGAAGTATTACACTTACCGACGAGGATGGGGGTGGTCGGGTTGCTGATGTCGATGATTTGCAGTCCTGACCAATCATACCAATTATCACCATCAGCTAGATAGGCATAATTACCGACTACTTGTACACCCTCAGCAGCGGCATAAGTACTATACTCACCAACGAGGATGGGATTTGTCGGGTTGCTGATGTCGATGATTTGCAGTCCTATAACAGCAATTCTCATTTTGAAACGATTTTGCGTTGTTTCAGCGATCTAGAGATTCGTTAAGAATTATTAACCCCTCTAGGTGCAAGGGTTTTAATGTCATGAAACCTTAAAATGAGAATTGCTGGTCCTATAACACTATCAGCGACATAAGCATAGTTACCGACTACTTGTACATCCTCAGCGTCAGCAGTATCATAATTACCCTTGAGAGTGGGGGTAGTCGGATTGCTAATGTCGATGATTTGCAGTCCCGAATACCCATCAGCGACATAAGCATAGTTACCGACTATTTGTACATCATAAGCATGGCCAGAAGTATTATAATTACCCTTGAGAGTGGGATTTGTCGGGTTGCTGATGTCGATGATTTGCAGTCCTGACCACTCATCAGCTACATAAGCATAGTTACCGACTATTTGTACACCATAAGCAAAGCCAGAAGTATTATAATTACCCTTGAGAGTGGGATTTGTCGGGTTGCTGATGTCGATGATTTGCAGTCCTGAATCCCTATCAGCTATATAAGCATAGTTCCCGACTACTTGTACACCATAAGCCGAGCCAGAAGTATTATAATTACCCTTGAGAGTGGGATTTGTCGGGTTGCTGATGTCGATGATTTGCAGTCCTGAATCACTACCAGCTACATAAGCATAGTTGCCGACTATTTGTACACCATTAGCATAGTCAGAAGGATCATAATTACCCTTGAGAGCGGGATTTGTCGGGTTGCTGATGTCGATGATTTGCAGTCCTGAACCCGAATCAGCTAGATATGCGTAGTTGCCGACTACTTGTACATCCAGAGCAGTGCCAGAAGTATCATAATTACCCTTGAGAGTGGGATTTGTCGGGTTGCTAATGTCGATGATTTGTAGTCCTGAAGTATCATCAGCTACATAAGCGTAGTTTCCGACTACTTGTACACCCTCAGCATCGCCAGAAGTATCATAATTACCCTTAAGAGTGGGATTTGTCGGGTTGCTGATGTCGATGATTTGTAGTCCATACCAACCATCAGCTATATAAGCATAGTTACCGACTATTTGTACATCCTGAGCATAGCCAGAAGTATTATAATTACCCTTGAGAGTGGGATTTGTCGGGTTGCTGATGTCGATGATTTGCAGTCCTGAACCCGCATCAGCTACATAAGCATAGTTCCCGACTACTTGTACACTGTAAGCCCAGCCAGAAGTATTATAATTACCCTTAAGAGTGGGATTAGTCGGGTTGCTGATGTCGATGATTTGCAGTCCTGAAAAATCATCAGCTATATAAGCATAGTTCCCGACTACTTGTACATCATTAGCATAGCCAGAAGTATTATAATTGCCCTTAAAGATGGGGTTTGTCGGGTTGCTGATGTCGATGATTTGCAGTCCTGACGAACTATCAGCTACATAAGCGTAGTTCCCGACTACTTGTACATCTTGACCATCAGAAATATCATAACTTCCCTTAAAAATCGGGTTACTGGGATTACTAATATCAATGATTTCCAGGGTGTCTCCTACAGCATAGGCGTAGTTACCTACTACTGTCACCCCATAGGCAAAGCTTAATCTATCCCATACTCCTACTAATGTGGGTGCAAATACTCCGGGATAAGTGTTGAGAATATCTGGCTGAAAAACCCCAGATGTCTGCAAATCCGACAAATCTAAGGTTTCAACAAAAGTTTGATTCTCTCCCTTTATCGCCGGAAAACTCACCTCTAATTGCCAACTTCCTCCTAATGCGGCATTTCCTACCCGTCTGCTGGAAGCCGCTATTTTCGCGCCAGTAATTTGGGACAATTTATTAATAAACTCTGTCCCGGCATCTCCTGCCGCGACCTGACAACCGTACAGTAGGATATGATTAATCTTTGCCCAATTCTGTAACTTTTGGCGGTAATCGTAAATATTGGTTAAATTAAGTTGACAATTCCCTAAATATAAGCACCCCGGCGCACCATGGGAAATCAGGTGAATGGTGGTAATCTGGGGATTTTGTTGTAAAAAAGCGGTGATTTGTTCGATTCCGTCTTGATTGGGAGTGAGAATAACCGTGGCGACTTCTGGAATTACCCCAGCTTGGAGACTTTGATAATCGGTAATACCAGCATCGAGGAAAACTACGGTAGCGGTTAAACGCTGATTTCTCGCACTATTCACCGGATTAGCTTGACTCAAGCCATCAGATTGAGCGAAATTGAACAAAACATCTTCAATAGCAGCAAGGCTCGGCAAAAGAGTGGGAGTCATGACGTTGACCTAGAAAGATTACTACGGCTATTTTATGCAAACAATCCCGAATGTTTCAATATTCCTGTAACACAAATTAACATTTATTACAAGAAACCGGGTTTCTCAAAGGAACAAGAAACCGGGTTTCTCAAAGGAACCCGGTTTCTAAATAGGTTCTCAAAGAAACCCGTTTTCTCATTTGTTGGGAAGATGCAATCGCTAACGTCAAAGCTAGGCAGTTAAAGTATTTAACCAATTGATTAAATCTTTAACTGTAGAGAAATCGAATAAAGCTTCTGCTAATGCTTCTATATCATCAATACTTAACTCCATGATTTTAGTTTCTAATGAAGGATTAATCTCCCCTAACTTGCGTTTAAGTTGACGAAGAATCAATGTCTTTTCCCGTTCAATACCTTGTTCGATACCTTGTTCGATACCTTGACGCATCCAACTGGTGGTAATTTGCATAACTCCCTCCTGTACGGGTTGACTAAATGTGCTAATCTCTTCTTGAAATTGTCTCTCTTCCACCGGATTAAGATTGAGATATGTATCAATAAATCCAGAAATTAACTGCATTCTCGCAGGATCTAACCTTAAAGTAATTAACAAGCGCAGACATTCCGCTTTTACCTTGGCTCGCTCTTTTTCTGCAATGTTCATCTTCGCCATCAAAGCTGAAGCAACCGGATTCGGTTGATTGAGAAAATCTCGCCAATTTAATCGATTTAACTGCACTACTTGATAGTTAAATTCTAAGACCTTAAAATCGGGAAAATCGACTACATACTGACTAATCGCTTCTCTTTTTGGCTTTGAATAAGAAAAAATTACAATCGGATAAATCGGCAAGACAAATTTCTCATGAAAGCGAGCAAAATAAGTAAACATTCTCCGATCAAACCACTTGTGGGAACTTTCCTGCGCCTCGACATGAATCAGAAAAAAAGATTCTTTTCCTCGAAACCTAACTTGTGCGACTAAATCGCTTTCATACCTTTCTCCTTCTGTGACATCGGTAAATACTTCTTTGTCTAAAAAAGTAATCGAGTCCCTATCTAAATAATCCATCAATTGAGGAAAAAATAACTCGATAAATTCGACAAAAAAGGTGGAGATTAACTCCTTAAATAAGCGATCATGGTCAATATTATTAGTCATGTAATATCATCTTAACTAATCTGAGGGATGAATGACTACTCGTCCCTATTGTATTCTGAAAAGTCGGTTTTGGCAACGGATTGTTATGATTTCACCCCCTTAACCCACAGCGATTGCCAAATTCGCCCAAAATCCATTAGATTGAGCTAAATCGAACAAACTATCGTAAACAGCAGGAAAAATCAGCAACAGGGTAGAAATCATGACATTGACTGGAAAGGTTTATTGCTAACAGTTTTAGCCCAACAAGTGTCGATTTTTCAATACCTCTTTAACAAAAATTAACATTTATTACAAGAAAACGGGTTTCTTAAAGAAACCCGTTTTCTAAGAAACCCGTTTTCTCATTATTTTAGAGGTTTGCTGGCAAATTAGCATTTTTTGTGATAGATTGTAACCATAGTAGCTTTTTATACTTAATTGTCAGTAATAATCATGAATGCTACAGCAATACGTCAACAAATAATTGAATCATTAGCTAATCTTTCTGGCGAACAATTATTGCAAATTAGAGAGTTAATCGAGCAAAATTTTTTACCTCAAATTAAACCTAAATCAGAAGAAGAAAGACAACAGTTAATTAAATCATTACAAGGTAAATATGCTCACGCACCCACCAGTAGTGAAGATTTTGCCCAACAAAAACAAGCAGAAATTGATTGGGAGGAGCGTAATAGATGAATATCATTTTAGATGCTTGTGCTGTAATTGCTTTTTTTCGTAATGAAACAGGAGCGGATGTTGTCAGAGAAATCATCACTAATCAAAACAATAACAAAATCATTCATCTGGTTAATCTTTGCGAAGTTTACTATAATTTTTATCGCGACATAGGAGAATCAGAAACAGAAAAACTAATTCAAGAATTAAGTGATATTAACATAAAAACTCGCTTTGATTTAAGTAGCAAGTTTTGGCGACAAGTAGGCAAATATAAAGCACTAATTAAGCGCATTTCTTTAGCTGATTGTTTTGCTTTAACTTTAGCCAATCAAGAAAAAGGAGTTTTAGTTACTTCTGACAGAAAAGAATTTGAACCGATCATTTCTCTTAATATTTGTCAGATTAATTTTATTCGTTAATAAGTCCAGAAAACGGGTTTCTCAAAGAAACCGTTTTCTAAATACTCAAAGAAACCCGTTTTCTAGATATTGATTTTAGCCAAAGACTGCTTAAATTCTGCGAGAGAATTAGCAGTAGCTGCTAATTTTAGTAGCTCTTCTAAGATAGTAGGGTTAGTCATTTTGCCGATTATCTCTTCAATTTCTGAAGAAATCTGTCCAAACCGCACAGTTAAAACTGTTTTTATGTCATCGCGGCTTTTTTCTAGCACCCCAATTTCTTTACCAATTTCCTTACCAATTTCCTTACCAATTTCTTTACCGCGTTCGATTCCTCGTAACTCCATATTACTCATTAAAGGCATAGTTTTTTCCTCCTCAAATTGTTTAATTTTACTCTCTAAACTTGACTGCAATTCAGGGGATAAAGTCATCATATTGTCGATGATTTCAAACAGTTTAATTATCTGTTCTCTCTCGAACTCCTTTTCATATAATCCCCTGATTAACTTCCACTTCCACTGTTCCCGTTGTGGCAGCTTCCCAGTAGTCGCTTTCGTTTTCAGGTGTGCCATGACTATTATAGCAAAGGGATTGCTGCTTGCTTCCAATTAGTCACTGATAACTGATAACTGATAACTGATAACTGAATAGAGTTTGTCAGCGAAACGTTTTTTGTCTTAGCTGAAGCGGTAATCCGTTTGAGTTCTTTTTCCAGGGATTCGGGAATTTTTGTCCAATCAATCAATTGGTGAACTTCAGGAAAAAAGAAGCATAAAAACGCTTCAAAATACTCGGTTAATGCTTCTTTCCAGGGTTCATCATAATTGGCGGTTGTTGGGTTCATTTGAGTTGTCCGCTTACTCTTAGGGGTGAAGCGCGATAGCGTAACGCACCGATTTAATAATAGAGGTGGTGGTGGTAATCTAGGGATTTTGTGGTAAAAAAGCGGATATTTGTTCGATTCCGTCTTGATTGGCAGAGAGAATAACGGTGGCGACTTCTGGAATTACTCCAGCGTGAAGACTTTGATAATCGCTAACACCAGCATCGAGGAAAACTACGGTAGCGGTTAAACGCTGATTTCTCACAATATTCACCTGATTAGCTTGACTCAAGCCATCAGATTGAGCAAAATTGAACAAAGCATCGTCAACAGCAGGAAAGCTCGGCAAGAGGGTAGAAGTCATGACGTTAACCGCAAAAGATTAATGCGACTATTTTGTGCAAACAATCCCGAATTTTTCAAGGTTTCTATAACAAAAATTAATATTTATTACAAGAAAACGGATTTCTTGAGACAGTCGGGAAAACTATATATAGCGGTTTTCAGTCTGCTAAGGTACAAGAGTTATGGGTTTTAGGCAAGAGGCAAAAGGGAAGAAAAATAGGTGTACCTCACTAGCTTAGGAAACGCTATATTCATAATTTATCATTCATAATTCATCATGCCCACAGGAGCATTTTTGGCGATTAATCCTGTTCCTCTAGCCATTTTTGCCAGAGATCTGGACGACGTTCCTTAGTGCGATCGAGTTGTTGTTGATAGCGCCAATCAGCGATATCCTGATGATTACCCGATCGCAAAACCGGCGGCACTTGCCAACTGCGAAAGACCGGCGGCCGGGTATATTGGGGATAATCCAATAAACCTGCCTCAAAACTCTCCAATTTCAACGATTCTGCCTTACCTACTGTACCGGGTAACAACCGCGTCACCCCGTTAACAATCGCTAAAGCCGGGATTTCCCCACAAGTTAGGACAAAATCCCCTAAAGATACCTCTCTAGTCACCAAATGCTCACAAACCCGCTCATCTACCCCTTCATAATGCCCACAGATGAGAATTAACTGCCGATAACTACCGGCCCAAGTTTTCAGTAAAGCTTGATTGAGAGGTTCCCCCTGGGGAGTCATCAGCACGATCTCCCGGGGTGGTAAAGTTTCTAAAGACTCGATCGCCTCAAAAATTGGCTCTGGTTTTAATAACATTCCCACACCACCACCGTAGGGTTCATCATCAACGCGACGGTGTTTATCATGGGCAAAATCCCGAAGATTGACCAAATTTACCCTAGCGATGTCGCGTTCGAGAGCTTTTGCCAACAACCCCGACTGCAGCGGTGAAGTAAAAAAATCGGGAAAGAGAGTAATGATGTCAAACTGCACGGGAAAAATTAAGGCCTAGACTGGGATAGTGTTTAATGTATCATTGTGTCACGGTCTGATCGGTTAAAATCTTGCTAATTTTGCGCCAGTCTATCTCAATAACATGATAGACTATGCTGTACTGTCTAGGGGTTTTTCTGGCTCTAGCTTGAGTGATCGAAGTCTAGCCTAGACTGAAAGTTAACTAACAGTCCGTCATTGCCAGTGGATCGAAGAAAATTGCTAAAATCGCCTCTACTATTGCTTGATGTCCCCAAAAATATTCCTAAACCGCATTTTTTTCCGTCAACCGTTCAGGGAAAATAACATCAAGATACCTGTCCATCTTCCCGAAAAACCTTCCATCCCTACAAATGTCTATTCGTTCAGTGACATGATCATCGAGCTAGAAACCCAACATCACCAAAATCCTACCCCCGTATCTCTCAAAACGGCGATTTTAGTCATTGGAGGTGCCGAGGATAAAGTCCACGGTAAAGAGATACTGCACACCTTTTGGAATCGCGCCGGGGGTAGCGAAGCAGTGATCGCTATTGTTCCCTCCGCTTCCAGAGAACCAGTTTTAATCGGTGATCGCTATCAGAAGATTTTCGAGGAAATGGGGGCAAAATACGTCAAAGTTATCGATATTCGTGATCGCGTACAGGGAGAAGACCCCCAATTTCAAGCCTACATCGAAGAGTGTACAGGTGTATTTATGACCGGAGGCGACCAGCTGCGTTTATGCGGTTTGCTCTCCGATACTCCCCTGATGGAAAGAATCAGACAAAGAGTGCAACAGGGAGAATTAACCCTGGCCGGAACTAGCGCCGGGGCTGCCGTTATGGGTCATCACATGATTGCCGGGGGCAGCAGTGGGGAAGCACCCAATCGGGCCCTAGTGGATATGGCCATGGGATTAGGTCTCATTCCTGAAGTCATTGTCGATCAACACTTCCACAATCGCAACCGCATGGCCCGGCTAATGAGTGCTATCTCCGGTTATCCCGAACGTTTAGGAATTGGCATCGATGAGGATACCTGCGCTATGTTTGAACGGGATGGCACGATGACAGTAATCGGCTGCGGTACAGTGACGGTAATTGATGCTAGGGAAATGTCCCACACCAACCACCATCACGTCACCGCTAACGAACCCCTGAGTCTGCA
Organism: Microcystis sp. LEGE 00066; assembly: GCF_015207925.1. Lineage (NCBI taxonomy): Bacteria > Bacillati > Cyanobacteriota > Cyanophyceae > Chroococcales > Microcystaceae > Microcystis > Microcystis sp. LEGE 00066. Next base: position 45,678 of record NZ_JADEVX010000007.1, read on the forward strand.
TAATCTGCGGGTACATATTCTGGCCTACGGTGATGGCTATCATCTCAAAAAACAGCAAGTGATCCCTAAATTGGGGTAAAAAAACTCCTGAAAAACTGTTCACGATGAACAGTTTACCGCTCTCAGAAAACCAGACAATAAACAACGGCTTCTTTGTGCTTCTCAACAGCGAACACCAGCATCATGAAAATTCTCAGAACCCAAACCCTGCGCGGTCCCAACTACTGGAGTATTCGTCGCGACAAGCTCATTGTTATGCGTCTGGATCTCGAAGATCTCGCAGAGAAGCCATCGAATGAAATCCCCGGCTTTTACGAGGGATTAATCGACGTTCTCCCCAGTTTAGTCGAACATTACTGCTCCCCCGGTTATCGCGGCGGTTTCTTTGAACGAGTCCGCACTGGCACTTATATGGGCCACATCATTGAACATATCGCCCTAGAATTGCAGGAATTGGCAGGAACTCCCGTCGGGTTTGGTCGCACTAGAAGCACCTCCACCCCTGGAGTCTATAACGTGGTATTTGAGTACGTTGACGAGCAAGCGGGACGTTATGCGGGTCGAGCTGCCGTGCGTTTGTGTCAATCGATTGTCGATACGGGAACCTATCCTAAGCAAGAATTAGCCCAAGATTTAGCCGATTTACGCGATTTATGCAATAATGCCTCCCTCGGTCCGAGTACAGAAACCATCGTCAAAGAAGCACAAGCTAGAAATATCCCCTGGTTACTCCTGAGCGCTCGTGCCATGGTGCAATTGGGCTATGGCGTTCACCAAAAGCGCATTCAAGCCACTTTAAGCAGTTTTTCGGGGATTTTAGCCGTTGAGTTGGCCTGTGACAAGGAAGGCACAAAAACTATCCTCAAGGATGGTGGGATTCCAGTCCCCCGGGGTACGGTGATTCAATACTTGGATGAGTTGTCAGCGGCAATCGAGGAAGTGGGAGGGTTTCCCATCGTGATTAAACCCCTCGATGGCAACCACGGCCGGGGCATCAGCATCGATGTTAAAACTCAACAGGAAGCAGAGGAAGCTTATGATCTAGCCAGTGCCGCCTCGAAAACCCGCAGCGTGATCGTAGAAAGGTATTATAAAGGCAGTGATCACCGAATTTTAGTCATAAATGGTAAAGTCGCCGCCGTGGCCGAACGGATTCCCGCTCACGTCGTCGGTGATGGGCGCTCAACTGTAGAAGAATTAATCGAAATTACTAATCAAGATCCCAACCGTGGTGACGGTCATGCCAACGTTTTAACTAAAATAACTATTGACAAAACCTCCCTTAATGTGCTAGAGAAACAGGGCCATGAATTAACCAGCATTTTAGCCCACGGAGAGATCGCCTATCTGCGGGCCACGGCTAATTTAAGCACCGGCGGCATCGCCGTGGATCGTACCGACGAAATTCACCCCGAAAACGTCTGGATCGCCCAAAGAGTGGCAAAATTAATCGGTTTAGACATTGCCGGGATCGATGTGGTCACAGAGGATATCCGCAAACCCCTGCGAGAAGTGGACGGGGTAATCGTAGAAGTCAACGCCGCCCCCGGTTTTCGGATGCACGTCGCCCCCAGTCGCGGTTTACCCCGCAATATCGCCGCTCCAGTTATCGATATGTTATTCCCCCCCGGGACTCCCAGTCGCGTGCCAATTCTGGCCATTACGGGAACTAACGGCAAAACCACCACTAGCCGCTTAATTTCTCATATTTGCCGGCAAACAGGGAAAGTAGTTGGATTTACCACGACGGACGGCGTATATATCGATGATTATCTGGTAGAAAAGGGCGATAATACCGGTCCCTACAGCGCCAGTATGATTTTGAAGGATCCCACAGTGGAGATTGCCGTATTAGAAACGGCCCGGGGTGGTATCCTGCGATCGGGTTTAGCCTTTAATCAGTGCGATGTGGGGGTGGTGTTAAATGTGGCCGCCGACCATTTAGGTATCGGTGATATCGACACCATCGAACAAATGGCGAAGGTAAAAAGCGTTGTGGCCGAGGTGGTTAGCGCCGAGGGTTACGCGGTTTTAAATGCCGATGACCCCTTGACCGCTAGTATGGCCGAAAAAGTCAAGGGAAGAGTGGCTTATTTTTCCATGAGTCCCGATAACCCGATTATTCACGACCATATCCGTCGCGGTGGCATGGCCGCCATCTATGAGAATGGCTATCTGTCGATTCTAGAGGGAGAATGGACGCTGAGAATCGAGGAAGCAGTCAATATTCCCGTGACTATGCAGGGAATGGCTCCTTTTATGATTGCTAACGCCCTGGCCGCCTGTTTAGCCACTTTTGTGCAGGGTATCGATATCGAGTTAATTCGCCAAGGGGTGCGGACTTTTAAACCTTCCGTCGCCCAAACCCCCGGCAGGATGAACCTGTTTGACTTGGGACACCATCACGCTTTAATCGATTATGCCCATAATCCCGCCGGATACGAAGCCGTCGGCGGTTTTGTCGGCAATTGGTCCGGGGAAAAAGTCGGCGTGGTCGGCGGACCGGGCGATCGACGCGATGATGATTTAATTTTATTAGGGAAATTATCGGCCCAAATGTTCGATCGAATTATTGTTAAGGAAGATAACGATACTCGCGGTCGCCGCCGGGGGGAAGTGGCCGATTTAATTCTCCGGGGAATTAGCCAAGAAAATGCCAGTTTGCGTCCGGAAGTTATTCTCGATGAAACGGAAGCTTTAGAGAAGGCTTTAAGTACGGTTTCTGAGGGTGGTTTAGTGGTAATTTTCCCGGAAAGTGTCACCCAGGCGATCGATTTGATCGAGAAACATCGACCCCTGACCGATAATCAGGGTTAGAAGTTAGGAAAAATAGCTAGAAAATAAAGTAGTGCCAATTGTTACTGAGTACGATGGTTTAATCAAAATCAGCCGAAATCCCTATTATGAGACTCGGCTTGGTTCCGCTTATTTGGGTAATAGCCTGACACTGATGGGAGAGTTGCCGGATGAGAGTGTCGATTTGATTTGTACTTCCCCACCCTTTGCCTTAGTAAGAAAAAAAGAGTATGGCAATGTGGACGCTGATGATTACGTTGAATGGTTTAAGATATTTGCTGGTGAATTTTATCGTATTCTCAAGCCCAAAGGCTCCCTAGTTATAGATATTGGTGGTAGTTGGCTTAAAGGTTTTCCCGTGCGTTCTCTGTATCATTTCGAGTTAGTTATAGAACTTTGTAAACCGAGATTAGAAGGTGGACTAGGTTTTTTTCTCGCCCAAGAACTTTTTTGGTATAATCCAGCCAAACTTCCTACCCCGGCAGAATGGGTGACAGTCAGGAGGGAACGAGTTAAGGATGCTGTCAATACCGTTTGGTGGTTATCGAAGGAGCCGCACCCGAAAGCAAATAACAAGAGAGTTTTACGCCCTTATAGCGAGGCAATGAAAAACCTGATTAAAAATGGCTATGAGGCAAAACTGCGTCCGTCAGGACATGATATTTCTACTAAATTTCAGAATGACCGAGGAGGAGCTATTCCCCCAAATATTATTACTGATTCTATTCAGGAAAGAGGCGCGTCTATAGGTAGTCCAGTCCTGGGAGAGTTCAACTGGATTTTAGAGAATGATTTAGGGCAGCCAGTAAATGTTATATCTGCTTCTAACACGGCATCTAATGATTACTATCAAAGAAGATGTAAGGAAGAAGGGGTGAAACCCCATCCTGCTAGATTTCCGCAAGCTTTACCCGAATTTGTTATTAGTCTCTGTACTGAGCCTGGTGATTTAGTTCTCGATCCTTTTGCTGGTTCAAACATGACAGGACGAGTAGCTGAAACCCTTGATCGTCGTTGGTTAGCGTTTGAATTAAATGAAGATTATTTGATAGCGTCGCAGTTTCGATTTGAACAAGATGCTCCTTTAGTCGTAGCTCCTATAAAAGATAGAAAAACTCTGAAAGCACGAGCCTTAGAACTGGCTAAGGATTGTTCTGACAAAAGCTTGACAATGGATACTCAAAAACCTTTCGTTCAGTTAGATTTGTTTCCTGCCAGCGATAATAGTATGACAGACAAAAAAATCATCAGATTTACCTACGGCGACCAGTTTTCTCCTAAGCAATTTCAAGTATCTGAATTAGTACAACTTTGTTCTGATTGTCTTCCCGATCGTCGGGTGCTTCAGGATGAGATTGCTAAACGTTATTATGCCGCTCATTCCAGCCAAAATGCTCTCCAGAAAGGAGAGAATCATGGCAAACTTGCCATGAATACATTTCTGGCTCTTCGTTACTTGTTATGGTTCGATAGGGGGGCATAAATCAACAAAATCTTTATCTGGTAAGGGATTTAATTGATTAGTTCGCTTTAGATAAAAAACAATTGACAAAAATCGCCCAATGTCTTTCTCTATAAGGGTTCCATCCCTTATAACTCCCGTCTATTGCATAAGACAAACCGAAGAACCACATTTCTTTCCCTTCGTGCTTATAAGTTGGTTGAATCAATTGATGGTGATGATTGGCAGTATCGACTCACGGATATCGCTAATGAAATATTAGACAATCAACAAGATACTGAGACAGTTTTCACAATTTTTGCTCGCCATATTCTTGTTAACCTAACTGGAATGTCCCTAATAAAAGCGATAGAAGCGATTAATAGCAGGGGAGATAAACCCCAGCTAGAAATCATCGCTTACGAACTTCAAGAAATGGGGTATTCACTCTCGACCAATTGTACTTATGTTAGTACCATGAGACAATGGTTACAAGAAGCTAAAGTCCTAGAGAAAAGTTATGAGATTAACTGGGATCGAGTCTATGATCTATTGGAACTGGATCAAGACTATATTGACGAGCTTTATACTCTTAGTTCCGAACAAAAATATTTTTTACTGGCTATGCTTCAGATGGCAATTACTGAGCTAACCGAGTGGAATAAAATTACCAGATACGCCACCAGTGTTTATAAAATACGATTCCCCTCGAAATCTTTTGTTCAGGATATTATTCAACCTTTAGTAAAAGTCGGCTTAATTGCAACTGAGAAAACCACTGGTGGACGAGGAGCGAAACCTAATCTTGTTAAGCTGACCGAAAAATCACAGATGGAACTGTTATCTAGATTATTACAATCTATATCCGATATTACAGAAATCTCCCAAACCGAGCTAAATCGAAGTTTTGAAGATGTTGTTAATGACCTAGATAATCCCGACAAACATATTAAAGGTAAAGCTCTTGAACTGCTGGCGATTTGGATGATTCGTCTAACCAGTCTTAGATTCACAAAATGGCGGAAAAGAGACTATGAAACTGGACAGGGTGAAGTAGATGTTCTGGCAGCATCAGATCGCTTTGTTTATCATCGTTGGCAAATTCAGTGTAAAAATACAAAGCGAGTAGATGTAGAAGTATTAGCCAAAGAAGTTGGTATGACCTTCGTAACAGGGTCTGACGTAGTTATGATTGTGACTACTGGTGAATTTACTAGAGACGCTTTTCAGTATGCTTATCGAATGATGGAAGTATCGAGATACTATATGGTGTTGATACAAAAAGAAGACATTGATGCAATTAAACAAGATAGAACCAATATTATCAAAATTCTTGATCGTCGTGCCAGGCGCGTGTTCGCCAAGAAAGAGTTGGGCTTAACTGATGATACAATTGATGAGATAGAAATTGAAGATAATTCACTGGCAGAGTCATTGGAAGTCTCTGGAGAGGAATAAAATTCTAGAAAATATTTAGCTTGTCATCAGTCAACGATTTTTAAAAGCTTCGATCGCCGTCGGTAAAGTATAGTAAATTCTCTCCTCGCTAATCCTATCTAACAAGCGAGAACGTTGCAATTGTAAGTACAGATCGTGTTTAACCCTAGCGAGGGCAAAAACTATACCCTGTCTTGATAATTCTGCCGCTAATTCCTCAAGAATCTCCACGGCTGTACTATCCAATTCCCCAAGGGCCTCCGTATTCAAGACAAACCATTCTACCGGTTTTGTCTCCCGGGCAATGGCACTGAGAGCGCGACGTTTAAAGTCGGCCGCATTAGCAAAAAATAAGGGGGCATCGTAACGATAGATAACTAACCCTGGTATTGTTTGCGCTTCTGGCCAATCCTGGAGTGCGTGTAAACCCATCACCCCCGGAACCGTACCCAAGACGGCATCATCAGGCCGGGTAATGCGGGCCAATAAATCGATAACCGAGAGACCGATGGCGATGGCAACCCCGCTTAAAATCCCCGTGGTTAGCACCCCCACCATGGTCAGGACAGCGAGATTAAACTCACTATTGCGAAAGCTTTTTAGTCGTTTAGCGCCGGCGATATCCAGCAGTTTACAGGCTGCATAAATCACCAGCGCACCCAAGGCAGCCTTGGGAAAGAGTGCCAGTACTGGACCGAGCAGGAAAATGACCGCCACCACCACCACTGCCACCACTAGGGAGTAAAGTTGACTTTTACTGCCCACGGAATCGCCCACTGCGGTGCGACTGGCGCTGCTGCTGATGGGAAATCCCTGACAAAAACCCGCCGCCAGATTCCCCAGTCCCAGGGCTAAAAATTCTTGATTGGCATCGATTTCTTGGTTATGACGTGCGGCGAAGGCTCTGGCGGTCAAGACGTTATCGGAATAGCCGACGAGGGCAATGCCGACGGCTGCAGTTCCTAGGGGTAGTAATTGGGAAAAATCTAGGGTTGGTAAGCCAAAATTGGGCAAAGTATTGCTAATTTTACCCACTACTGCCACCCCCTCTTGATCGAGATGGAGGGTGGCGACGGCGAGGGTTCCCAGTAAAACCGCCAGCAAGGGACCCGGTGCTTTGGGAAAATATTTCTGGATGACAAATAGAAATAGTAGCAGTAGTAGAGCGAGGCTAAGGGTTGGCCAGTGCCATTGGTTTATTCCCCAGAAAAAAGCGAAAATTTCTTTAAAAACCGTATTTTCACGGATTGACAAACCACTAATTTTACCCAGTTGTCCCGCAATCATGATCACTGCCACTCCCGCCATATAACCGATTAGGATCGGTTTGGAGAGTAAATTAGCTAAAAATCCCAAGCGGGCGATATAACCAACTAAACAGATTAAACCGACCATTAGGGCTAAAAAAGCCGCTAAACTGCCGTAATTTTCCCCTTGAAGGCTCACCAGAGGTGCGATCGCTGCCGCCGTCATCACTGCCGTGGTCGATTCTGGTCCGAGGGATAGTTGCGATGAGGAGCCGAAAAGGGCGTAAACTAGGGCCGCCGGCACGAGAGTCCACAATCCCACCACGGGATCGACCCCGGCCAGGTCGCCGTAGGCCATACACTGGGGAATAGCGTAGGCTGCCACGGTGACACCGGCGAGTAGATCTCGGCCCAGCCACTGCCATTGATAGGAGCGCAGGTCTTTTGGCCCGGGTAAATCAGGAAAATCGACTCGTCGGGAGTTTTTACTCATATTTTCTCTGTCAACGGCGACGTAAACCTAATTTTAACGGAAGAATTAGCTAGGGTCTGCTGAAAAAGTTTTTTGGTGGGGGCAGGGTGTGGGGTGTGGGG
>NZ_JADEVX010000312.1:0-2865 GCF_015207925.1 Microcystis sp. LEGE 00066
AAATAGACTAATCTTGAAATTGTCTAGCATGAAATTGAGCGTAACGACCATTAAGATTTAATAACTCCTCGTGATTACCCACCTCGATAATTTCACCCTTTTCTAAGACTAAAATACGGTTAGCTTTTCTGACAGTTGCTAATCGGTGAGCAATAACAAATACCGTGCGCTCCGTCATAATTCTTTCTAAAGCTTCCTGCACTAAAGCTTCCGATTCCGAATCGAGCGCGGAAGTCGCTTCATCTAAAATTAAAATTCTCGGATTAGATAAAACCGCTCGCGCGATGGCGATTCTTTGTCTTTGTCCACCCGATAAATTAACACCCCTTTCTCCCACATAGGTATAGTAACCCTGGGAAAGTTCACCGATAAATTGATGAGCGTTGGCAATTTTTGCCGCTTTTTCTACCTCTTGCAGATTAAAATCTCCCTGACCAAAAGCGATATTTTGGGCTATAGTACCAGAAAAGAGAATATTTTCCTGCAAAACTACCCCAATTTGTCGCCGGAGACTTTTTAAAGTCACATCACGAATATCCACCCCATCGATTAAAATCTTGCCAGAAGTGGGGTCATAAAAACGCAATAAAATATTAACTAAAGTGGTTTTTCCCGCTCCCGATGCTCCCACTAAAGCAATCATTTCGCCAGCGTGTGCAGTAAAATTAATATTTTTTAAAACCTGTCTGTCCTCATTGTAAGAAAAATTTACTTGACAATATTCAACTTCTTTGCTGTGGAGTGGCAGATTGATCGCGTTGGGTTTTTCGGTAATTGTTGGCAAAATAGCTAACAATTCAAAAATCCGATCCATGGAGGCTTGACCCTGTTTAAATTGATTATAATTACTGGTAATATGGGCGATAGGATCGATTAACATTGCCACCGCCGCCACATAACTAACAAACTCAACACCAGTTAAATTCTTTTGGGAAATTTGCCAACCCGCAAGGAAGAATAAAAAGATAACTCCCATCGCTTGCAAGAATCCCACCACGACGTATTGTAAAGCTTTGGTGGATTCTGATAGGTATTGAGCGCGGCGATTTTCTTCCGCTTCTTTGGCAAAAAGCTCGGTTTGATAATCTTCAGCAGCGAAAGCTTGCACCACACGAATACCGCCAAAAACTTCGGTTAATAACGAAGAAAGGTTAGATATTTTCGCTTGGGCGCGACGAGCATATTGTAATAATTTTTCACCAAAAAATCCCACCAAAACTCCTAACAAAGGAGCGATAATAATGACAGCGATCGTCAATTGCCAGTTAACAATAAACATATAGGCAAAGACGACAATTAACTGTAAGGCTGAAGGAATAAAATCATGGAAAAATTTGTTAATTACTTCCCCAATGCGATCAATATCTTCCGTTAAACGATAGGATAAATCACCAGTTTTTGCCGTTTCAAAGTAATTTAAGCCGAGGGTTTGCAGGTGTGCATAAACTTTTTTTCTTAATTCCAGGGCAATTTTTAAAGAAGCTTTTGCCATCAGGGAATCTTGCCCATACTGAGACATTCCCCGCAGTAAAAAAACCACTGCCCCCACCCCCGAAAGTGTCGCTAATGCCTGCACATTTCCCTCACCGATATATCTGGCCATTTGTCCAGCTAACCAAGCTAAAATCGGCCAAAATACCGTAAATCCGATCGTACAGATAAACGCCAAAATAATTGTTTGGGTTTGGGGACGGAGATAGGGAATGAGGTTCCAATAACTAGAGCGAGATTTCAAAATAATTTAGCACCTTTAAATATTAAGTATTCCTGCAAAATTAATTTGCTAGTCGAGACAGTTATCAGTTATCAGTTATCAGTTATCAGAACGTAGGTTGGGTTGAAGCATGAAACCCAACACCCCCAGGGATTACGCTACCGCTAACCCATCCTACAAATAATTGTGCCTCCCTACTTACTGTTTACTGATCACTGTTTACTGTTTAGGCACTCTTGCACTTTGGACAGAGGGTTAGGGAGAGGTATAATTAACCTTGCTTAGGTACTGAAGAAAAGGAGATTAACTAACAAATTTGCCTAAGGGGTTAATCGGGGGGTAGAGACGTTTTTAGTTCACGTCCCTACGATATTTTCCAATAATACAAAGTTATTCTGGGATTAAACCGCCACAGCTTGATGAATGTAGCCTAATTCCGTCAATTTGTTCCAGACTTTGGCGACACTTTCCTCTAAAGTCTCTAAATCGGTGCGGCATTCCACTTCTGGGTTAAAAGGTGGTTCATAGGGATCATCAATTCCCGTAAAAGACTTGATTTCGCCAGCACGCGCTCTTTTATATAATCCTTTCACATCGCGATCCTCACAGACGTTTAAGGGAGCATTCACGAAAACTTCGACAAAACTCCCAATTTTCCCCCGTACTTCCTCGCGAATCTCACGATAGGGAGAAATAGCCGAAACTAGGACAATCACACCGTGACGGGTGAGCAAATTAGACACAAAACCAATGCGACGGATATTTTCATCCCGATCCTCTTTACTAAATCCTAAACCTTTGGTGAGGTTCGTCCGCACTATATCGCCATCGAGAACTTCAATGGAATAACCTTCAGCGATTAATTTTGCCTGTAATGCCTCGGTAATCGTGCTTTTCCCCGCACCGCTCAATCCCGTTAACCAAACCGTCACGCCGCGCTGTTTCATAGTAATCATTAATAATACTTAAATCCTGTTTAGCGTACCATATCTCAGTGATCAGTGATCAGGAGTCAGGAGATAGGAGTCAGGAGTCAGGAGTCAGGAGTCAGGAGTCAGGAGATTATTTTATTTATTCTCCCTACACCCTACACCCCACACCCTACACCCCACACCCTACACCCTACACCCCACACCCTACACCCCACACCC
>NZ_JADEVX010000080.1:0-19450 GCF_015207925.1 Microcystis sp. LEGE 00066
ACCTTATTAAGGGGGGCAAGGGGGGATTAATTAGAACCCCTTAGTCAACAAACCATAGACAATAATCAATTATCACAATCGATGCTAATCTATACAAAAAAACTCTATGGACAGCTTGCCGCCCAACACTAACCAGTTTTCAGATACTCAAGAGCCAGCAGTGAGTCCATCTCAGCGCCAAGCAGTGCCGGTCAATTATGAGTACAGCCTCAATCTGCCGGAATTACTCAACCAGCTTGACCTCTCGGTGTTGATTTCCACCTACCAAGCGGGACGAGTGGCCAGCATTGGCACTTATCAAGGACAAATACGGGTGAGTTTCGCCCATTTTGACCAAGCGATGGGTTTAACCCGAACCGCTACCGGAATTGCTGTGGGCGCTCGTCAGGCAATTTGGCATTTACCCGCCAATCGAGAGATTGCCCCCCAGATTAAACCGGAAGGGGAACAGGATATCGCCTTTTTGGCCCGCTCCTCTCACCTCACCGGCCCGATTATGGGTCATGATTTGGCCTTTGGCAGTAATCGCCTTTGGGTGGTCAATACCCTATTTAACTGTCTGGCAACTATCGAAGGAAATTGGAGTTTTCTACCCCAGTGGAAACCGCCCTTTATTACCGAGTTAGTCCCCGGAGACCGCTGCCACCTCAATGGCTTGGCTATGGCTGAAAATAGCGGCACTCCCGTATATGTAACGGCATTGGGGGAAACCAACGAGGAAAGCCTCTGGCGAGAGAATAAGGCCCAAGGGGGATGCTTAATTGATGTGGCTAGGGGAGAGGTGATTTTGCGGGGTTTAGCTATGCCCCATTCTCCCCGCCTTTATCAGGGTAATCTCTATTTCCTCAATTCCGGTTATGGAACCTTGAACCGTTGGCATCCCCAAACTGGTAGCACGGAAATCGTGGCGGAATTGCCCGGTTTTACCCGGGGTTTAGACTGTTGGGAAGGTCACGCCTTTGTCGGGTTGTCCCAAATCCGGGAAACTGCGATTTTTGGCGGTTTACCCCTGGATGAGCGACGTAATCAATTGCGGTGCGGGTTGGCTATTGTCAACCTGGCTACCAGTCAACTGGTGGCGACTTTTTGGTTCAATAGCGGCGTGGAGGAGGTTTTCGCCGTCTCCGTCCTCCCGGGCTACCGCAACCCGGCGCTAATTGGACCGGATACCGACCTCGACGACACTCAATCGGTGTGGATGGTGCCTTCTTTAGGGACTTAATTGTTTACTTTTCACCCTATTATTCAGGAAAAAATCATGTCAACTCCTTTTTTAGTTAAGGATATCTTCCCCGGTTCTTTTGGTTCCGACCCCCTTTATCTGACGGCATTATATAGTTTTACCAATAAATGTTAGAACAAAGATGTAGATGTAGGTTGCTCTAATGGGAAGTTTTGTGACGACAAGTAGCATTGATGATATTTATGGGGAATAATAGATTTAGATGAGTGCCTAACTTTCCCATTGGTAGCGACTTGCCATGAACCCAACAACCGCCAATTATGATGAACCCTGGAAAGAAGCATTAACCGAGTATTTTGAGGCGTTTTTATACTTCTTCTTTCCTGAAGTTCACCAACTAATCAGTTATCAGTTATCAGTTATCAGTGACTAATTGGAAGCAAGTAAGTGGGTGAGTGGAATTAAATATAAGATGAACGTAGGTTGGGTTGAAGCATGAAACCCAACGCCAGATTATGTTACGCTACCACTAACCACTAACCCATCCTACAAATAATTGTGTCTCCCTACTTAGCAATCCCTTTGCTATAATAGTCATGGCACACCTGAAAACAAAAGCGACTACCGGGAAGCTGCCAGAACGGGAACAGTGGAAGTGGAGGTTAATCAGGGGATTATATGAAAAGGAGTTCGAGAGGGAACAGATAATTAAACTGTTTGAAATCATCGACCAGATGATGACTTTATCAACTGAATTGCAGTCAAGTTTAGAAAGTAAAATCAAACAATTTGAGGAGGAAAGAACCATGCCTTTAATGAGTAATATGGAGTTACGAGGAAGGAAAATTGGTGAGGAAATTGGGGAGTTACGAGGAATAGAACAGGGTAAGGAAATTGGTAAGGAAATTGGTAAAGAAATTGGCGCGTTAGAAAAGGCTCGTAACTATATTAAAACGGTGCTGAAAACGCGATTGGGTGACATTCCAATAGACATTGAGCAAGCTGTGGATAAAATTGCTGTATTATCGATTTTAGACGAGTTACTGAAATCGGCATTAACCGTTAATTCTTTTGATGAGTTGCATCAACTTTTAGAATAGTAGTCTCAGTAATTTTCTTCTCCAATGAATCCAACAACCGCCAATTATGATGAACCCTGGAAAGAAGCATTAAGCGAGTATTTTGAGGCGTTTTTACATTTCTTCTTTCCTGAAGTTCACCAACTAATTGATTGGACAAAAATTCCCGAATCCCTAGAAAAAGAACTCAAACGGATTACCGCTTCAGCAAAGACAAAAAAACGTTTCGCTGACAAACTCTATAAAGTCTGGTTACTCAGGGGTGAAGAAGTCTGGATTTTGATTCATATTGAAATTCAAAGTCAATACGAAGAAAATTTCCCTCAGAGGATGTATATTTATAACTATCGTGCCTTTGATTTGTATCAGAAACCGGTTATCAGTCTCGCTATATTAGGAGATGAACGAGTAAATTGGCGACCAGATTCCTATAATTATACTATCGCTGGTTGTGAAGTCAGCCTCAAATTCCCAACAGTCAAATTACTAGATTATGAGGAAAGCTGGTCAGAACTAGAAACAAGTAGCAATCCCTTTGCTATAATAGTGATGGCACACCTGAAAACAAAAGCGACTACCGGGAAGCTGCCAGAACGGGAACAGTGGAAGTGGAGGTTAATCAGGGGATTATATGAAAAGGAGTTCGAGAGGGAACAGATAATTAAACTGTTTGAAATCATCGACAATATGATGACTTTATCCCCTGAATTACAGTCAAGTTTAGAGAGTAAAATTAAACAATTTGAGGAGGAAAGAACCATGCCTTTAATGAGTAATATGGAGTTACGAGGAAGGAAAATTGGTGAGGAAATTGGGGAGTTACGAGGAATAGAACAGGGTAAGGAAATTGGTAAAGAAATTGGCGCGTTAGAAAAGGCTCGTAACTATATTAAAACGGTGCTGAAAACGCGATTGGGTGACATTCCAATAGAAATTGAGCAAGCTGTGGATAAAATTGCTGTATTATCGATTTTAGACGAGTTACTGAAATCGGCATTAACCGTTAATTCTTTTGATGAGTTGCATCAACTTTTAGAACAATAGTCTCAGTAATTTTCTTCTCCAATGAATCCAACAACCGCCAATTATGATGAACCCTGGAAAGAAGCATTAACCGAGTATTTTGAAGCGTTTTTATACTTCTTTTTTCCTGAAGTTCACCAATTGATTGATTGGACAAAAATTCCCGAATCCCTAGAAAAAGAACTCAAACGGATTACCGCTTCAGCAAGGACAAAAAAACGTTTCGCTGACAAACTCTATAAAGTCTGGCTACTCAGTGGAGAAGAAGTCTGGATTTTGATTCATATTGAAATTCAAAGCCAATATGAAGAAAATTTCCCCCAGAGGATGTATATTTATAACTATCGGGCCTTTGATTTGTATCAGAAACCGGTTATCAGTCTCGCTATATTAGGAGATGAACGAGTAAATTGGCGACCAGATTCCTATAATTATACCATTGCTGGCTGTGAAGTAAGTCTGAAATTCCCAACGGTTAAATTACTGGACTATGAGGAAAGATGGTCAGAACTAGAAGCAAGTAGCAATCCCTTTGCTATAATAGTCATGGCACACCTGAAAACAAAAGCGACTACTGGGAAGCTGCCAGAACGGGAACAGTGGAAGTGGAGGTTAATCAGGGGATTATATGAAAAGGAGTTCGAGAGGGAACAGATAATTAAACTGTTTGAAATCATCGACAATATGATGACTTTATCCCCTGAATTACAGTCAAGTTTAGAGAGTAAAATTAAACAATTTGAGGAGGAAAGAACCATGCCTTTAATGAGTAATATGGAGTTACGAGGTATAGAACGCGGTAAGGAAATTGGAGCGTTGGAAAATGCTCGTGATTTTGTGAAAAAAGTTTTGGAAAACCGACTAGGCGATATCCCTGGAGATATTGGACAATGTATCAATGATGCTTCAGTTATTTCGGTTTTAGAAGAGATGTTAAAAGCCGCACTTATAGTAAATTCTTTTGAGGAGTGTAGGAAGTCTTTTAGTATCATCATAAATAAGTAGTGTGGGTAATACCTACCTTACTTAGTAAAATGTTTGAAATCATCGACAATATGATGACTTTATCCTCTGAATTGCAGTCAAGTTTAGAGATTAAAATCAAACAATTTGAGGAGGAAAGAACCATGCCTTTAATGAGTAATATGGAGTTACGAGGAATCGAACAGGGTAAGGAAATTGGAGCGTTAGAAAATGCTCGTGATTTTGTCAAAACAGTTTTGCAAGCTCGCTTAGGTGAAGTTCCTTTAGATGTGGAACAATACCTGAATAAAGTTTCGGTACTATCTACATTACAAGAGATTGTTAAATTAGCAGCTACCGCTAATTCTCTCGCAGAATTTAAGCAGTCTTTGGCAAAAATCAATATCTAGAAACCGGGTTTCTTTGAGAAACTCTTTGAGAAACCCGTTTTCTAAATTGCAGAAAACGGGTTTCTGCGAGAACCTCTTTGAGAAACCCGCTTTCTTTGAGAAACCCGGTTTCTTGTCTTTGAGAAACCCGGTTTCTTGTAATCAATGTTAATTTTTGTTATGAAAACCTTGAAAGGTTGGCGATTCTTTGAGTAAAATAGCCGCAGTAATCTTTCTAGGTCAGCGCCATGACTTCTATTAATATCCACTGAAACCATAATAAATCATAAGCAAAAATCAATGTTAATAATCGATTCAAGTCTATACCAGAGATGAACGTGGGTTGGCTTAAGTACCTAAGCAAAATTAATGACACAAATCTAACCCCCCCTTGCCTCTTGCCTATCTCCACTAGGAAATTTATTCTGCACGACTACTTAATTGTTTAATTTTCACCCTTTATTCAGGAAAAAGTCATGTCAATCCCTTTTTTAGTTAAAGATATCCTTCCCGGTTCCTCTGGCTCCGGCCCCGGCTATCTAACGACGCTGGGCAATACCCTGTTCTTCACTGCCTTTGACGGCGTGAACGGTACTGAATTATGGAAGAGCAACGGCACGGCCGCAGGTACGGTTTTGGTCAAGGATATTTTTCCCGGTTTAGGTGGTCCCTCCCCCAGCAATCTAAGGGCAGTGGGCAACACCCTGTTCTTCACTGCTGATGACGGCGTGAACGGTCGGGAATTGTGGAAAAGCAACGGCACGGCGGCCGGCACGGTTCTGGTCAGAGATATCCGCCCCGGTTCCTCTAGCTCCTTCCCCAGCAATCTAACGGCAGTGGGCAGTACCCTGTTCTTTACTGCCGATGACGACAATGACGGTGACAAGTTATGGAAGAGCGACGGCACGGCGGCCGGCACGGTTCTGGTCAAGAATATCCGCCCCCGCTATCTGACGGCAGTGGGCAGTACCCTGTTCTTCCGTGCCAATGACGGTGTAAACGGTTATGAATTGTGGAAAAGCGACGGCACGGCGGCCGGTACGGTTTTGGTCAAGGATATCGCCCCCGGTTTCTCTTGGTCTGACCCCCGCAATCTAACGGCAGTGGGCAACACCCTGTTCTTCCAGGCCGATGACGGCGTGAACGGTACTGAATTGTGGAAGAGCGACGGCACGGCGGCTGGTACAGTTCTGGTCAAAGATATCAACCCTGGTCGCTCTTGGTCCTCCCCCTACAATCTAACGGCGGTGGGCAACACCCTTACCCTGTTCTTTACTGCCGATGACGGCGTGAACGGTCGGGAATTATGGAAGAGCGACGGCACGGCCGCTGGTACGGTTTTGGTCAGAGATATCCGCGCCGGTTCCTCTAGCTCCAGCCTGGAAAATCTGACGGTGGTGGGCAGCACCCTGTTCTTCACTGCCGATGACGGCGTGAACGGTCGGGAATTATGGAAAAGCGACGGCACGGCGGCCGGTACGGTTTTGGTCAAAGACATCCGCGCTGGTTCCTCTAGCTCCAACCCCCGCTATCTGACGGCAGTGGGTAATACCCTCTTTTTCACTGCTTTTGACGGCGTAAACGGTGAGGAGTTGTGGAGGAGCGACGGCACGGCGGCCGGTACGGTTTTGGTGGCCGACATCCGCCCCGGTGCCTCTAGCTCCATCCCCCGCAATCTAAGGGCAGTGGGCAGTACCCTGTTCTTCAGCGCCGATAATGGCGTGAACGGCGCTGAATTGTGGGCCGTGAGTACGCCCGCAATTCCCACCCTCGCCATTGCCGCCACCAATGCCAATCAAACCGAGGGCAACAGTGGCAGTAAAGCTTTCACCTTCACCGTCACTCGTTCTGGCAATACCACGGGAAGCAATAACGTCAACTGGGCAGTTACTGGTACGGGAACCAATCCTGCCAATGCCACTGATTTTGTTGGGGGAATCTTACCCAGTGGGGTAGTAAGTTTTGCCGCCGGAGAAACCAGTAAAGTGATTACTGTTAACGTCCAGGGAGATACCACATTTGAACCGAACGAAACCTTTACCGTCATCCTCTCCAATCCCACCAACGGCGCTAACATTACCACCGCTACAGCTATTGGCACTATCCAAAATGATGATGTAGCAATCCCCATCCTCACCATTGCCGCCACCAGCAGCAGTCAAACCGAGGGCAACAGTGGCAGCAAAGCCTTTACCTTCACCGTCACTCGTGCGGATAACATCACCGGAAGCAATAACGTCAGTTGGGCAGTTACCGGCACCGGCACTTTTCCCGCTAACGCTGCCGATTTTGTCGGAGGAGTGTTACCCAGTGGGGTAGTGAGTTTTGCCCCGGGAGAAAGCAGTAAGGTGATTACTGTTAACGTCCGGGGAGATACAACGATAGAACCGAACGAAAACTTTACCGTCACCCTCTCCAATCCCACCAACGGAGCTACTCTCGGCACTCCATCTACGGCAACCTTGACCATTGTTGACGACGACTCCGTTCCTTTTTTAGTTAAGGATATCTACCCTGGTTCCTTTGGTCCCTACCCCAGCAATCTGACGGCCCGGGGCAATACCCTGTTCTTCACTGCCTATGACAGCGTTAACGGTGAGGAATTGTGGAGGAGCGACGGCACAGCAGCCGGTACGGTTGCGGTCGCCGACATCAACCCCGGTGACTATGGCTCCTACCCCAGCAATCTGACGGTGGTGGGCAGTACCCTGTTCTTCCAGGCCTTTGACAGCGTGAACGGTACTGAATTGTGGAAAAGCGACGGCACGGCGGCCGGCACGGTTCTGGTTAAAGATATCCGCCCCGGTGACTCTAGCTCCTTCCTCGACAATCTGACGGCACTGGGCAATACCCTGTTCTTCACTAACGCTGGATTGTGGAAAAGCGACGGCACGGCGGCCGGTACGGTTTTGGTCAAGAATATCTTCCCCGACAATCTAACGGCGGTGGGCAGTACCCTGTTCTTCAGTGCCAGCGGCGTTAGCGGTAATGAATTATGGAAAAGCGACGGCACGGCGGCCGGTACGGTTCTGGTCAAGAATATCCGCCCCAGTTCCTCTAGCTCCGACCCCCGCAATCTGACGGCAGTAGGCAATACCCTCTTTTTCACTGCCAATAACGGCGCGAACGGTCGGGAATTGTGGAAAAGCGACGGCACGGCGGCCGGTACGGTTCTGGTGTCCGACATCGGCCCCGGTTTCTCTAGCTCTTACCCCCGCTATCTAACGGCGGTGGGCAGCACCCTGTTCTTCCAGGCCGATGACGGCGTGAACGGTCGGGAATTGTGGAAAAGCGACGGCACGGCGGCCGGTACAGTTTTGGTCAAGGATATCGCCCCCGGTTTCTCTTGGTCTGACCCCCGCAATCTAACGGCAGTGGGCAACACCCTGTTCTTCACTGCTAATGACAACGTTAACGGTACTGAATTGTGGAAAAGCGACGGCACGGAGGCCGGTACGGTTTTGGTCAAGAATATCAACCCCGGTTCCGGTTTCTCTGGCAACTACCCCCGCAATCTAACGGCGGTGGGCAGTACCCTGTTCTTCACTGCCGATGACGGCGTGAACGGTACTGAATTGTGGAAGAGCGACGGCACGGAGGCCGGTACGATTCTGGTGGGCGATATCCGTCCCGGTTCCTCTAGTTCCGACCCCCAAAACCTGAGAGTAGTGGGCAGCACCCTGTTCTTCACTGCCGATAACGGCGTGAACGGTCGGGAATTGTGGGCCGTGAGTACGCCCGCCATCCCCACCCTCGCTATTGCCGCCACCAATGCCAATCAAACCGAGGGCAACAGTGGCAGTAAAGCCTTTACCTTCACCGTCACTCGTGCGGTTATCACCACGGGAACCAATAACGTTAACTGGGCAGTTACCGGCAGCGGCAGCAATCCTGCCAATGCTGCCGATTTTGTCGGAGGAGTCTTACCCAGTGGGGTAGTGAGTTTTGCCGCCGGGGAAACCTCAAAAGTAATTACTGTTAACGTTCAGGGGGATACAACAGTAGAACCGAACGAAAACTTTACCGTTACCCTCTCCAATGCCACCAACGGCGCTACTATTACCACCGCTACAGCTATTGGCACTATCCAAAATGATGATGTAGCAGTTCCCACCCTCGCTATTGCCGCCACCAATGCCAACCAAACCGAGGGCAACAGTGGCAGTAAAGCCTTCACCTTCACCGTCACTCGTGCGGTTAATACCACGGGAACCAATAACGTTAACTGGGCAGTTACCGGTACAGGAACCAATCCTGCTAATGCCACTGATTTTGTTGGGGGATTGTTACCGTCAGGAACCGTGAGTTTTGCGGTGGGGGAAACCAGTAAAGTGATTACTGTTAACGTTCAAGGGGATACAACAGTAGAACTGAACGAAAACTTTACCGTCACCCTCTCCAATGCCACCAACGGCGCTACTATTACCACTGCTACTGCCACGGGAACCATCAATAATGATGACTTTATAGGTACTTCTGGTCCTGACACCCTTGTGGGAACCTCTGGAGCAGATGCCATGACTGGATTAGCCGGAAACGATACTTATACGGTAAATAACGCCGGGGATTTGGTGATTGAAGCTCTCAACCAGGGAACCGATACCGTGCAAGCTTCCCTTTCCTATACCCTTCCTAACAATGTGGAAAATCTCCTTCTCACTGGTACTGGTAATCTTAATGGCACGGGTAATGGCTTAAATAACCAGATTACAGGGAATAGTGGCAATAATAACCTCAATGGTGCTGCTGGTAACGATAGCCTCAATGGTGCTGCCGGTAACGATACCCTCAATGGTGCTGCTGGAATCGATACTTTAACCGGTGGGACAGGGACAGACATCTTCATCTTCCAATTTGGTCAGTCCACTGCCGCAGCCCTAGACCGAGTTACGGATTTTGCTATCGGTACTGATAAAATTGACCTGCTTAGTCAAGCTGGTGCGGCAATTAATGCCCCGGTCGCTTTTACCCGGGCAACAGATAGCAGCACGACCAACATTAACACTATTGTTGCTAACGTCTTCATTGATGCTAATGGGGCAACAGCCGGGAATCAAGCTCTCGGAATTAACAGTGCTGTTTTAGTGCGGGACAATAGTTCTTCTACTTACCTAATTATCAACGACGGTACGGCGGGTTTCCAAAGTGCTAATGATTTGGTGATTAATCTCACCGGGTTAACGGGTACTTTACCGGCGCTCGGCACTATTGCAGTCAATAGTTTCTTTGTCTAAATTAATGGGGGGATTAATTCTCCCCTTTTAATATTTTTCCCTAGTTTTTTTGGTTCTTCGTTACTTGGTATGGTTCGATAGGGTGGTATAAATCGACTAAATCCTTATTTAGCAAGAGACTTAATTGATTAGTTCGTTAGAGAGGGAAAACAATTGGCAAAAATCGAAGCAATGTCTTTCCATATAAGAGTTTCACCCGTCCATTGCATAACACAAACCGAAGAACCAGAATTTTTAACACCTACCTAATTAAAACAGAAATAAATCTCAAAAACTGTTACTGATTAACAATTCAAAAACCTCGGAATATTGACTTGGCTTTTTAGCCAATTTAACCAGTCTTCTAAACCTTCTCCTGTTTGAGCAGAAAGAGCGATAATCTTTACATCGGGATTCATAGAACGAACATTTGCCTCTAAACGTTTTAAATCAATCTCTAAATAAGGAGCCAGATCTAATTTGGTAATAATCAGACAATCCGCTTCTTGAAACATAATTGGATATTTGAGGGGTTTATCTTCTCCTTCAGTAATACTTAATAGAGCAACTTTAGCGTGTTCCCCTACCTCAAATTCGGCGGGACAAACTAAATTTCCCACATTTTCCACCAACAATAAATCAAACTCTTTGGGGTTATAATCTTCTTTGAAACGATGAATTCCCCCAGCTACCATTTTGGAATCTAAGTGACAGGAGCGACCCGTATTAATGGCAATCACGGGAACTCCATATTGTCTCAGGCGCTCTGCATCTAGTTCTGTAGTCATATCTCCTTCAATAACAGCCATGTTTAATTGATCTTTTAAGGCTGCGAGGGTTTTTTCCAATAATACAGTTTTACCCGCACCAGGACTACTCATCAGGTTTAAACAGGTAATGCCCCACTCGTCAAAATGTTCCCGGTTGTGATCGGCTCCTGCTTGATTGGCATGAAGTAGATTAATTTCTAGGGCCGCGTCAAAAGTTTGGTGCATTTTAGTTGAGAATGAATAATTGATCATCGAACTTGTAGAAGCGATCACCCAACTTTGTTTAAAAATCTAAAGAATATTCAATGTGGTCAATTTTTAACTCTCGACCTGAACGAATATCCTCCATCGGCGATCGACAAGTTGGGCAGGAATATTGCTGGCCAATTTGGGGTTGATAATCCTTTTGACAGCAATGACAATAAGCAATTAGGGGAATATTTTTAATCGCTAATTCCACGCCAGCCAGAAAAGTATTGGCAGTTTGAACTTCAAAGGCAAATTGTAAACTGACTGGTTCGACACAGGTAAATTCACCAACCATGAGATGAATTTTTTCAATTTTGAGCTTTTCAGGTTGGCTATCATACCAATCTCGAACTGTCATAATTAACGCCTTGGTCATATCAGTTTCGTGCATAGGAAATTACTGCCAGGGTTCGTCAACGGCCAGATTGGCATCAGGATGAATATAATAGGGCTTTTCTTTACGCGGTAATTGACCTGAAATAACCAGATGAGCCATGGCATCACAAATAACACGGGTAGCCATCAAAGAGGTCATATCACTAATATCGTAGGGAGGGGAAACTTCCACCACTTCCATGCCACAAATGGGAGCTTTTTGGATAATTTTACCCAATAAAGCTAAGGCTTCACGGGGTAATAAACCCCCCGGTTCTGGCCAACCCGTGCCGGGGACAAAACCGGCATCAATGCAATCAATATCAAAACTAATCCAAACGCAATCCGTACCATCTAAAGCTCGTTCTAAGGCAAATTCGGCGGCCGCATCAATGCCTCGTTCCACAATGTCGGTGACGGTCAAAATATTAGTGGCCCGCTCGCGGCAAACTTTAACACCTTGACGGGGAACTTGCCAACCACCAATCCCTAATTGGACGAGATTTTTAGCAGGAGCATTTTTCATATTGGTGGCATGAAACCAGGGGCAAGTGTGCATCCGTTCATCTAAATCTGTTTCCTGGGTATCCACATGGCGATCAAAGTGAATAATACCGACTTTTTTATCCCCTAAATGCCGACAAATACCCCGCACTGTCGGAAAACCAATGGAATGATCACCCCCTAAAATAATCGGCAAGGCACCAGAACTAAAGACATGGGCAACCCCCTTCGAGATTTGATCGAAGGACTTTTCATTATTAGCAGGAATGGTGAAAATATCCCCTAAATCACAGAGCGTAATTTGTTCGCGCAGATCTACCCCTAATTCAAAATTGTAGGGCGTGTAAAGGGCCGAAATCCGCCGAATTCCCTGGGGTCCAAAACGAGTTCCGGGTCGGTAAGTTGTCCCCGAATCATGGGGAACACCGACGATTGCCACGTCATAATTGCCCACATTCCGCACATCTTCCAAATAGGGGGCCTTCATAAAGGTGTTAATTCCCGCATAGTGGGGTAACTCACCCCTGGAAAAGGTGGGAATACTGCGATCGCGAATACTATCGGCCGCCTCTAAACCGTAGGTTAACCCCTGGGAAACTTCCTGTTGCCAACCAGTTAGGGGCAAATGGCGTTCTTTTTCTAGGGCCTGTTGAGCTTCGGTTAAATGCGGGGGTTGAAAAGTAGATTCCTCGGACATCATTTCACCTCAAAATACAATAACCCGGGAGTCTTCAACGATACTGCCTCAAAACAGTTATCCTTAAAGTCTCCCGGGCTTTTATCCCGCCGTGTAGCCAGCTTAGACGGAAAAATTTTTGATCCGCTCATTTAAGACTAGCTTGCTCCTCTCGGACCTGACATTTAAAGAAGTTTAAATCGGAACCCTAGAAGCAATTTTCTTGACCTTAGACGATCTCAATCCTAAAAACAGTATCACAGACTACAGAAAGCTGATTTTTGCCGCTTGGATATGGTTTGCTGAATAATTAGGTGGGTATTAAAAACTTTCAGATGCCCCCCTTATTAAGCGGGGATTAAAGGGGGGACTAAGGGGGGATCGGCACCCTCCTTATCAAGGGGGATCCCCCCGCCTTCGGCTTCCCCCCTTATCAAGGGGGGCTAGGGGGGATCGAACCTAAAATCCATTTTTAATTTAATTATAACCAGCTACTTATATAATAAAAAGTATCTCCAGAGAATGATTTTTCCTGTCTCTATGCAACACCCCTCTCTGACTCGTTTTGAACCTGCGACTACTCTTGATGAAATCTATTTAACTATATCTCCTGAACCCCTATTAACTCAGAAGGAAATAGATGCTTTTTATCGAGAAGAAATGAATAAAGTGAGAGGGGAAGATAAAATTCAGCGTCTAAAATTAGGGTTAAAACGGGTCATAGATACGCAACAATATTACAAAGCCTGTTTAATGGGACACACGGGGGTAGGCAAATCGACAGAATTAACTCGTTTAATTAATGATCATGAGATTAAACAGCATTTTGAACCCCTGCGATTTAGTGTTTTAAGTGAACTCGATGCGATTAATTTCAGTCCCCTTGATGTGTTTCTCTTTATGGTGGTGGAAATTGTTGAGAAAACCGCTAAAATTTCTCGACAACCCAGTGATGAAAATTTACAAAAGCTTTGGGATTGGTTTAGTTCTGAAGAATTTACCCGTAAGGAAACCAGAGAAAGTCAAATCAAAACGGAAGCAGGAGCGGGAGTAAAGGAAGATTCTTTCTGGAATAAAATTCTCGGACTTTTTGCCTCTCTCAAGGGAGAATTCCGGTTTGCTTCCTCGCGAGAGAAAAAAGTTGTTGAATACCGTCTTTCCCGTTCCAGAGATTTAATTAATATTGCTAATCAACTCCTGAAAGAGTGTGATGAGAACTTACAGGAAACTATGCAGAGAAGCTGGCTAATTATTGGAGAAGACTTCGATAAAGCTGGTGTTTCACAAGAAGCGGTCAGGGATTTATTTTTAAACTATTCTAACATTTTCAAAGATTTAGACATTCACATTATTTTTAATATTCCGATTGGATTGTATAATTCATCTCCCGGGATTAACCTCACTTTTGACCATAATCTCCTGATTCCCGATACTCCAGTTTTTTGCCAAAAAGATCATACTCCTAACCAAAAAGGACGGGAAGCAGTGAGAAAAGTTTTAGAACCAAGAGTTAAATCTAATTTATTTGAAGATGGACAAATAGAGCGGGTTATTATTGCCTCTGGTGGCAATATCAGAGATTTATTTTATTTAGTTAGAGAAGCTTCTGATGAGGCAATTGTCAATCAACAAAATCTGATCATATCTAGTCATATTAGCAGGGCAATTCGCAGTTTAAGAACAGAATATGAAAGACGTTTAGGCCAAAATCCTTATGATATCGATTCTGTTAGTTATGGGGATAAGGTATTATTGTTAAAACGAATTTATGATGCTAATCCGGAAGCACAAATTCCCAATGAAGTATTATACGCTTTATTAAATGATCGTGCGATTCAAGAAGTGGATGGAGACGGGGAAAGATGCTTTATGGTGCATCCCCTTGTGGTTGATATTTTAAATGCTCAAGGTCATATTCCTACTGCTCCCGATGGAGGTGTCCCCGGTGGTACATCAAGTTAATCAAACTAATCAATCGGAGTTAGAACCGGGTACTATTTCCCATACAGCAGCTCGTTTGCTATTATGGGGACAAAGACCATCTAGAGGTTTAGCTAGGGTGGAATTTTATGATGAGTTTTCCCGTCAGCAAGTAGTTAGAGAATTAGAGAATAAACTGCAAGAACAAGGCATTATTTTTCATAAAATTGTCTTACCAAGATGGGAAAAACCCTCTTTTGTCTTGAACTTCTTGTTAACACAATTGGCAGAATTGGAGTCGGGAGTAGTATCAATTACTGGTTTTGAAACCGCTTTTTCTGATGCTTTCCTAGTAGATGCCTTGCAATTAATTAATTTCAATCGAGAAAATTTAGCTCGCTTTAATCTCCGACAAATTTGGTGGATGAATCATGATTTTACTAACAAAGTTATTCGGTATATGCCAGATTTAAATTCTTGGTTTTTCCTGCGATTATTTTTAACAGAAAATTCAACCCAAGCTACCAACTATAATCAGCTATTTACCGATAAAAATACCGTTCATGATCCCTATAATTTACCAGGAACAGCAGTTAACTTTGTTGGTAGAGAACAGGAATTATCCCGGATTCATCAAGCTTTTCAGCAATCTTCCCCAATTGTTTTAAGTGGGATGGGAGGTTCGGGAAAAACTGAATTAGCTTTACAGTATGCTTGGCAACATAAAGGGGATTATCCTGCGGGTATTTGTTGGATAAATGTCCTTAACAGTGACCCCGGTTTAGCTATTTTATTTTTTGCCAGAGAATACCTGGGTTTAAACATCCCCAATCAGGGAACCTTAAGTGAACGAGTGCGTTACTGTTGGCAAAATTGGACCGAGGGAAATGCTTTAATTATTTTTGATGATGTGCGTGACTACGACCAAATTAAATCTTATCTACCACCGGGAAAAGACTCTCGTTTTCGGGTTTTGATTACCACTCGCAAGGAATATTTATCAGCGACAATTGCAACTTTTCGGGTAAAAGTTTTAAAAGAAGAAGATGCACTTGATTTATTGCGTTCCTACCTTGCAGATAACAGAATTGACACACAAATCGAGGCAGCTAAATTATTATGTCAGGATTTAGGTTATTTACCCTTGGCGTTAGAATTGGTGGCAAGGTTGCTGGTACGGCGACAGGATTGGAAAATTAGCAAAATACGGGATAGATTAGCCGAAAAAGGCTTAGATGAGCCAATTTTAGACAAAAATCCCAAGTTTCATGGGGAAATGACTGGGGAAAGAGGGTTAAAAGCTGTCTTTAATCTCAGTTGGGAGAAGTTGAATATCGAACCAGAAGCGCAAATTTTGGCACTTTACCTCAGTTTATTCGCTCTTGCGCCCTTTCCCAAGGGTATGATTCTGGATTTATTTCCCGATGAGGATGGGGATACAGTGGAGGAATGGTTAACGGATAGTTTAGTCCATCTGAGTTTAGTTCAGGATATGGGTGATGGTTGGTATGAAATTCATCCCCTGTTGCGTCGCTATTTTCGGGATAAGTTAGAAGCATCACCCCACGCAGAACCAGCAAAAAGTCGTTATTGTACGGTGATGACAGATACATCGAGAACAGTCCCCCAAACTCCTACTCTAGATATTATTCAAAATCTGACTCCCCTAATTCCCCATATTCAACAAGCTGTCAGGGAATATCCAGAATATATCGCTGATGAGGATTTATTTTGGTCCTATACGGGTTTAGCTTGGTATTATGAAGGACAAGGATTGTATGCTATTGCTGAACCTTACTATCAAGATTGTTTAACCGCAACTCGAACTCGCTTAGGAGAAAATCATCCCCATGTGGCACTTTCCCTCAACAATTTAGCACTCTTGTACTATTATCAAGGCAGGTACACAGAAGCGGAACCTCTCTATCTAGAAGCATTAGATTTGAAAAAACGACTATTAGGAGACAATCATCCCTCTGTGGCAACTTCCCTCAACAATTTAGCACTCTTGTACTATTATCAAGGCAGGTACACAGAAGCGGAACCTCTCTATCTAGAAGCTTTAGATTTGAGAAAACGACTCTTAGGAGACAATCATCCCGATGTGGCACAATCCCTCAACAATTTAGCACTATTGTACTATTACCAAGGTAGGTACACAGAAGCGGAACCTCTCTATCGAGAAGCATTAGATTTGAAAAAACGACTCTTAGGAGACAATCATCCCGATGTGGCAGCTTCCCTCAACAATTTAGCAGGATTGTACTGTTCCCAAGACAGGTACACAGAAGCGGAACCTCTCTATCTAGAAGCATTAGATTTGAGAAAACGACTCTTAGGAGACAATCATCCCGATGTGGCAGCTTCCCTCAACAATTTAGCACTATTGTACTATTACCAAGGTAGGTACACAGAAGCGGAACCTCTCTATCTAGAAGCATTAGATTTGCATAAACGACTCTTAGGAGACAATCATCCCCTTGTGGCACAATCCCTCAACAATTTAGCAGCATTGTACGAATCCCAAGGCAGGTACACAGAAGCAGAACCTCTCTATCTAGAAGCGATTAATATTGCTACCCAAGTATTAGGAGACAATCATCCCCATACCCAAACAATTATGGAGAACTATAAAACTATGTTGTCGCAACTCCGGCAAGCAGAATTAAGATGAGTTAGAGTTTAAATGCTTGGGAAAATAGGGCTTGTAGGCGCACGGATTTTCCATTATGAATATAGTATCATGTCAAGAGGCTTTTGTCAAGAGAAAATTTGACAACATCCAGAAAAACCTAGCCGATTGTAGGGGTAATTCATGAATTACCCCTACACCTATTACCTAGTCCAGTAACCCACCACCTAATCATCGACTATGATGGAATTAATCACTGATAACTGATTACTGCTCACTGATAACTGATAAAGCTATGACACTCAAAGAACAACTAATTAAAGAAATCGAGCAGACACCTGACACCCTTTTGACTGAATTACTTGACTTTTTGCTCTTTATCAAAGAACGACATACTGCAATAGAAATTACAGAAGAAGAGCAAGCTAACATAATCGCTTCTGAATCAGCTTATCAAGCAGGAGACTATCTAACCCTCGAAGAATATGAGGCAACTCAAGGGTGAACTACAGAGTTATTATTCCGAAACCCATTCAAAAACAACTAAACAACTTACCCAAACAACAACGCGAACGCTTAATTACTGCCATTAGACTACTTACTGATACACCTCGTCCTAGCGGAGTCAAGAAACTCAAAGGATATGATGAAACCTACCGAATTAGAATAGGGGATTATCGCATCATTTACAAAATTCAAGATCAAGAAATGCTGATTATCATATTGAGTAGTATTCATCGAAAAGATGCTTATTGAACCTCTCAGTAGGTGGGTGGAGTGAGAACTATAAAGCTATGTTGTCGCAACTCCGGCAAGCAGAATTAAGATGAGTTAGAGTTTAAATGCTTGGGAAAATAGGGCTTGTAGGCGCACGGATTTTCCATTATGAATATAATATCATGTCAAGGGGCTTTTGTCAAGAGAAAAATTTTCTGACCCGGAAGGAATTCAACCTAGATAAAAACTGATGATCAGAGCCACTAAAAAACTCATTAACAGGCATAAAATTCCGAAATAAAGGACGATTTTAGGACGGAAAGCTGATAGGAGGAGGATAAAAGCTTTAATATCAATGAGGGAAGCGACCAGTAAAAAAGCTAGAGTGGAACCCACGGACAGATTAGTAATTAAAGAACCGGGGACAAAAGCGCTAAGACTAGCATTAACAGGGAGGGTGACACCAAAAAACAACTGCACGAGAATTTGAGTAGCGGGACTATTCCCCCAGGCAATTAATTGACTCTGAGGTAATAATAGCTGAAAGACACTAGCGATTGCACAGCCTATAATTAATAATCCCCCTAATTCCAGTGCTTCATCGATAAAGTTATCGAGAAATAACTGCACAGAAATTGGCCAAGCTTGCCTATCTCTAGTTTTATACTCATAAACAAGACTGCCGACTCTTTGTAGGGGTTGACTGGCTGCTTCCTCCGGTAAAAAACTACCAGAAAGAACTAAACTCGATTCTAGGGGAATTTCGCTATCGGTGCGGGGTTTTTCCCGATAGAAACTAAAGAGAGTGCCGATAACAATTGCCATTAACCACACCGAAAGCGATCGATAGAAGAAAATACTAGAATAGGTGAAAGTCTGCCAAGTTAGCCAAAGAGTGACGATATTTAGGGTAGGTGCAGCGGTGAGAAAGCTAAACACCACCCCCGGGGGTACTCCCTCTAATAAAAATCTTCTAGCGACGGGAATAGTGCCGTATTGTCCGACGGGTAGGATTAATCCGATGGCACTGCCAAAAATCGCTCCTAACAGTCGATTACGGGGAAATATCGCCGCTAATCGCTGTTTATTGACGAAAACCAGCAAAAAACTGGAAACGGCTGTCCCCAAAAGTAAAAAGGGAAGCGAGGTCAAGACTAAACTAAGAAAAAAAGTAACAGCGATAGAAATTTGATTCATGAATAGGGTTCAAGATCGGAAGCTATCCTACAAAATAGCAGATAAGGTAAAAAGTAAAAAGAGCGGTTTTAGATGCAACAATAGGTAGCTGGTTATAATTAAATTAAACATTGATTTTAGGTTCGATCCCCCCTAGCCCCCCTTGATAAGGGGGGAAGCCAAAGGCGGGGGGATCCCCCTTGATAAGGGGGGTGCCGATCCCCCCCTTAGTCCCCCCTTAATAAGCTATCCATTAGTCAGATCTTTCTTAACAAAAAGAGAAGAAACTTAAAAAAAGGGGAAACGATTGATAGGTATAGTTTTGAAAGAAGGAATTAAGGTGGAGGTAAGCAAAAAAATGGAGAAATGGGCAGCCCAAGAATTACAATATGCAGACCTAGGGGACACCAGAAGAAAGAAAAGGTTAATCAGTATCGTAGAAAACTTGGCCAGCCAACCTAGTACAAGTGTGCCACAAGCTTCGGGAAATCTAGCCGCAGCGAGTGCCACCTACGACTTTTGGAATTCCCCCTATTTTCACCCCTCAGATATAATTGCCGCCCAAGCTAAAAGTACAGTAG